>NZ_JAIFKJ010000602.1 GCF_019695415.1 Thiohalocapsa sp. | reverse complement strand
CCGGCGCGGGGGGGGAGGGAGGGGGGAGTGCTGGTAGTGAGGGCCGGGGCGGTCCGGCAGAAGGGGGGCGTATTGGGGAGCCGCGCCGCCGGGGCCAGACGGGTGAGGGGCGCACCGGAGTTCGACAGTTGATCCACGAAGTACTTGGCGGCGCGCTCCAGCGACACGGCAACGGCCTCCTCGGCCTCGTGGGGCAGGGACAGGATCTCCATCGCGGTGCGGGTCAGCATGGCCTCCACCTCCCAGAAGCCGCCCTGTTCCTGGCGCTGACGTAGCGCGGCAACGGTGCCGATGGCGGCGAGATAGCCGGTGGCGTAGTCGTTGGGCAGGGCGCCGACCAGGTGATGCTGCTCGCGCCCGCGGGAGGCCAGGTCCACCATGCCGGAGCAGGCCTGCGCGAGCTGCTCCCAGCCCTTGCGCTTGGCCCAGGGGCCTTCGGGGCCATAGGCGGAGACCCGGGTCACCACCAGGTTCGGGTTCAGCGCCATCAGCGCCTCGCGGGTGAATCCGAGCCGCTCCAGCGAGCCCGGCGCGTAGCCCCAGACGAGCACGTCGGCGTCCTTGAGCAGCTCCGTGAACCGGGCCTTGGACTTCTCCATGCCCAGATGCAGCAGGATCTGCTTCTTGCCGTAGCTCTCCTCGAAGATGGCCGGATAGAGGAACGGGAAGGCCGGATTGCGCACGGAGATGACGTCGGCGCCGTTGTCCGCGAGCACCCGGGTTGCCCAGGGACCGGCGATCACATGGGTGACGTCGATGACGCGCACGCCCTCGAGGGGCCGATGCCTGGCCTCCGGCAGCACGCGCTCCTTGGTATCGCCGAAGCGCTTGGACAACACCACCGGCTCGGCGGCCATGGCCTGCCCCTGCGGATGGGCAAGCCATTCCTCGGGGGTACACACCGGTGCCGTACAGAGCCCGAGGGCCTCGAAGTCCGCCTCGATCTTTGCCGAGTCGTGCTGAGCCACCCGCTTGATCAGCGCGTCCTGGTCGTGCGGGGCATCGAAGTACTTGAGGATGCCGTCGCGCAGATGCGGATAGGCGCCGTTGAAGCACATCCAGCGACCGTCGCGGGTCTCGTAGAAGCCGTTGACCGGCACCGTGATCTCGCCGCCCATGATGACGACGCCGTTCATGTAGTGATACAGCCCGTCGTTGAAGCTCAACGCGGCATGGCGCCGGTCCACGGCGACATCCTGCGCGGGCAGTCCGCGGGCGTGGCCCAGTTCCGCCACGCTGGTGCCCAACGCCGCGACGACGCCGGCGGCGAAGTCGGCGACCTTCATCGGCTCCTTCAGGAAGGTCGGCGTCTGATCGACCTGCACCTGGTCCGCCGGCGTGGCGATGCCGACGGCCTCTGCGATGGCGTCGTGGATCCGCTTTTGGTGTGCATTCATGGTCATGGCTCAAAACCCCGCGGACTTGGCAGCTTCCGGGGGAAAATCCACCACGTAGCGAATCACCTTGCCCTCGTCGTTGAACCAGAGCAGGTTGAACAGCGGTGCCGCCTGAAACGACTTCTCGGGCGGCTCAGCTTTCTTGCGCAACGATGCGCTGCCCTGCATGAAATAGGCGTTGCCGTCTTGGTACCCGCAGTCCAACACTCGCCGGGTAACGA
>NZ_JAIFKJ010000152.1 GCF_019695415.1 Thiohalocapsa sp. | reverse complement strand
CCCCGCCGGGGTGCCCGGGCGCATGGCCGGGGCCAGGCCCGCGGGTCGCGGGGCGGGGCCCGGCATCCGCCTGTCCCTCTGCGCCCGGGGCGGTGGCGAGGACGGGCCCTGCGGCGACCTCATCGAGGCCGCCGACGCCATTGCCCTCGGCTCGCCGACGGTGAATGGCGAGGCCGGGAAGCCGGTCTGGGACCTGTTGTCGTCGCTGGCGGGGGTGAGCCTGCGGGGCAAGGTGGGCGCCGCCTTCGGCTCCTACGGCTGGAGCGGCGAGGCGGTGCCGATGATCGAGGACCGGCTGCGTGGCCTGAAGCTCCGTGTGCCGGTGGCGGGGCTGCGGCTCAAGCTGATCCCCACCGACGGTGAGCTCGGCGACTGCCGCGACTTCGGGCGGGCGCTGGCGCACGCAGTCACTGGGGCGGGGGCCGATGCGGTGGAGGTCGGCGGCGGCGTCAAAGACAAGCCCGTCATCGAGCTCGCGGACTTGGCGTGAGATTGCACGACGTGCACGTCTTGATTAACCGGCGAGCTCTTTACCAGTCATGTCAGTACTGAACCAGCATCTCTCCAACGCCGTCGTGCTGTGCCCGTCCTGCATGGTGCACTCGAGATATCCAGGTTCATCCTTCAACAACACAACGGACTGAGCGCGCTGCGCATCGAGTCCGGACAGACGATGGTTCCAACCCGCAACCCAATCGGCCGCAGCATTGGCCATCAATCAGAGGACTGCCCATGGCAAAAGCGAAACTCACCTTCGAAGATATCGGCCAGAGCGTGAATGTGCCGGCCGGCATCCGCGTCATTGAGGTCTCCGAGAAGGTCGGCGCCGGCATCATCTACGGCTGCCGCGAAGGCGACTGCGGCACCTGCATGATGCATGTCACCGAGGGCTGGAACAATCTCACCGAGCCCTCCGTGCTGGAGGAAAAGGTCCTGCGGGAGAACATGGCCGGCCGCCATGACCGCCTCGCCTGTCAAGCGCAGGTGATCGGCGACTGTACCGTGAAGCCGGCCTGAAACCAGTGACGAGGTGCGAGTAACGAGTCACGAGTTTTTACGCGTGCCTCCGATCCCGCCCCTCGACACCCGACCCTCATAACTAGCAACTTGGAGCAAACCATGGCCCTCGTCACCTTCTCCAACCCCGACTACAAAGATAAGACCGTCTACGCCGTCGCCGGCAGCCACACGGAGACCATTCTCAAGATCGCGAAAGAGAACAAGATCCCGGTGCAGTTCGATTGCCAGGACGGTGAGTGCGGCCATTGCCTGGTGCGCGTCACCGGCATCGACGACAAGGAGCGCATGGGCTACCACCTCACCGAGAAGGAGCGTACCGTGCTCAAGGACCTCGGCAAGCTCACCCAGGAGGACATTGACCGCCTCATGGTCGAAGACGTGCCGAGCGAATGGCGCCTCGCCTGCCAGATGATCATCCGCGACGAAGATATCCTGGTGGAGTACTGAGGGAAGCGCCGATTTGTCGGCGTCTTCTGAGCCCGTCGGGCGCCGCCGGCCGTCGGCGCCCGAGCACAGACAAAGCAGACACCGATGGACAGTGACATGAGCGCCAGCGTAGCCAATGCGGCCCGGCAACAGGCCGACCACCGCGCCCCGAAGCAGACCCGCGCCGGCCTCAAAGTGGCGGCACCCCTGACACCCGCAGCGGCTGCCGCCAACGACGCGCTGGCCAATGCGCTCTACGCCAAGCTGGCACTGCACGCTGCGGGCGAGCTCAATGACGAGGCCTTCGCCTGCATGATTGCGAGCCTATGCACCGGCGGCGGGGCCCTACCAGACTGGCTCGGACTGGACCCCGCTGCGTTCAGCTGCCTGTTGGCGCATCACTTTCCGGGCTTACGGCTGGACGCGTCGCCGTGCCCGGCCCGCCGGATGGATCCGGCGCGGAACGACGAGCGCCATGAGCTGGTCGAACTGATGCTCATGGACAAAGCCGGCGACTCGCCGTCAGAGGTCTGGATGGCGCACGTGGTGGCTGCCGGCTGTATGGCCAACGACCACCTCTGGCAGGACCTTGGGCTGTGGCAGCGCGCAGACCTGACGGCGCTGATGCGGCGCAACTTCCCAGCGCTCGCCGCGCGCAACGTCAAGGATATGAAATGGAAGCGCTTTCTATACAAACAGCTGTGCGAGGCCGAGGGCATCTATGCCTGCCGCGCACCTTCCTGCGAGGTCTGCAGCGACTACCATGCCTGTTTCGGGCCTGAGAACTGAGCTCCTGTTCCTGGCGGACGGCACCGGCGACCGCATCAAGCGGCGTGCCATCGGCGCCTACCTGGGCCTCGCCGTCGGCGACGCCCTGGGTGCGACGGTGGAGTTCCTGATGCCGTCCGAGATCCGTGCCGCTTACCGCGTGCACCGCGACATGGCCGGCGGCGGCTGGCTCAAGCTCCGCCGCGGCCAAATCACCGACGACACCGAGATGGCCTTGGCGTTGGGTCGGAGCATCCTCGCGGCGGGGTGTGTCGATGCCCACGCCGCAGCCGAAGCCTTCAGCGACTGGATGCGGCGCAAGCCCATCGACATCGGCAACACGGTGCGCCGCGGCATCGCCGCCTATCGGCGCACCGGCAACCCCGAGTCCCAACCGAGCGAGTTCGACGCCGGCAATGGCGCCTGTATGCGCTGCCTGCCGGTGGCGCTCGCCACCCTGGGCGCAGACCTGGTGGACGTGGATGCCGCCAACCGCGCCCAGGCGCATGTCACGCACAACAATCCCACCTCGGATGCCGGTACCCTCTGCGTGCTGCGCATGGTGCAGACGGCCATGCTCGGTGCCGACCGGGCCGCACTCACCGCCATCGCCGACGAGCTGGTGGCGGCCGATCGCGTATACGACTACTCACGCAAGCGCAGCGAGAACCCGAGCGGCTTCATCGTTGACACCCTGCGGACGGTGTTCCAGGCGCTGTTCGCGACCGACAGCTTCGAGGCGGCGCTCATCGACTGCGTCAACCGCGGTGGCGACGCCGATACCACAGGCGCGATTACCGGCATGATCGCTGGTGCCCTCTACGGACCCACCGCCATCCCGAGCCGTTGGATGCGCCACCTTGAGCGGGATGTACGGCTCGAATGCATCGAGCAGGCACAAGGGCTGCTGCGCCTAGCGCCGCTGTGCGCGGCGCCAACGGACAGCCCCCGAAGGTGACGCGTACGGGCTCGTGGGAGCAGGCTCTAGCTGCGACGACTGCAATCTCGCGCGCAACAATCGCGACCAGCGGCCGCTCCCTGTGCAGCGCTTCAGGCTGCTTGCGCTGGAATCGCCTCTCCAATGCCGGTCACCTCGTTACGCTCGTTGCAATAGACGAGCGTCGGCTTGAAAACCGCAGCCTCCTGCTCGCTCATGCTGGCGTAGCAGCAGATGATGACGCGATCGGCCGGCTGCGCCTTGTGCGCGGCAGCACCGTTGATGGAGATGATCTTCGAGCCCGCCTCCGCCCGAATGGCGTAGGTGGTAAAGCGCTCGCCATTGGTGATGTTGTAGATGTGAAGCTGCTCGTACTCGCGAATGCCGGCGCGGCGCATCAGGTCCTCATCAATGGCGCAGGAGCCCTCATAGTCCAGCTCCGCATGGGTGACGCAGGCACGATGCAGCTTGCATTTCAGCAACGAGAGTTGCATGGAGTGGGTTCCTCCTCTGGGCCTGCGGCATCAGCACGGCGGCCCGGGTCTGGGGCTGTGATTCTGTGCGAGTGAGTATTCGGCATGCACAGCGGGCGAGTCCAAACGGACATCGCCAACGTTATGCTGCGGTGCAATATGCGGGCTATTGTCGCAATGCATTGCACGCAGCCGCAAGCGGAATCCGGGATTGCCTTGACCGCCCCCCGCCCACCACAGGCGCTACCTGCCCCGCTCCCAGCCCGTGCCGCTGCCGGACCGCACCTCAGCCGGCAGCCGCTGCGGGGCGCCGCAGCTCCAGATTGTCGATGAGCCGAGCCCGTCCCAGCTTTACTGCAGCCAATACCACCAGCTCCGTGTCGGCGGGCTCCGGCGGGGCCAGGTCCGCCTGCCGACGCACACTGACATAGTCGGGCTCCAGTCCGGCGACCCTCAGGGCCGCCGCGGCATCCCGCTCGGCCTGCGTCGGGTCGGCGCCGGCGGCCACGGCCGCGGCGAGCGCCTGCAGGGTGCGAAACAGCGCCGGGGCCCGCCTGCGCTCCGTCGCGCTCAGGTAACCGTTGCGGGAGCTCATGGCGAGCCCGTCCGGCTCGCGGACCGTGGGCAGGCCGACGATGTCCAGCGCCATGTTCAGATCCGCCGCCATGCGCCGGATGAGCAGCAACTGCTGATAGTCCTTCTGCCCGAATACCGCCAAATCCGGCTGGACTAGGTTGAAGAGCTTAGCCACCACAGTCGTGACACCGCGAAAATGTCCCGGCCGGCTCGCCCCGCAGAGCTGCGCCGACAGCCCAGGTACCTCCACCGCCGTATGCCCGGCGCGGCCTTCCGGGTACATGGCGGACTCGGTGGGCGCGAACAGCAGGTGGCAGCCCGCGACCGCCAGGCGGCGTGCGTCCTCGTCGAGCGTGCGCGGATAGCTGTCCAGGTCCTCGCCGGGGCCGAACTGGAGCGGATTCACGAACACCGTGGCCACCACCCGGTCGGCACGTTCCAGGGCAGCCCGCACCAGGGCAATGTGGCCCGCGTGCAGGTTGCCCATGGTGGGCACCAGGCCGATGCGCAGCCCGGCGGCTCGCCACTGCGCGAGCTTGTCGCGCAGCCCGGGGATGTCGTGCAGCGTCTCCATGGGTCAGTGCAGGATATGCTCCGGGCCAGGAAAGCGCCGTCCCTTCACCTCTGCGACATAGCCCGCCAGCGCCGCCGCAACGCCGCCGTATTCGGCCGCGAAGTCCTTGCTGAAGCTCGGCGAGCGCCCAGGCAACAGCCCGAGCATGTCGTGCAGCACCAGGACCTGGCCGTCGCAGCCGCTGCCGGCGCCAATACCAATGACTGGGATCGCTAGTTCGCCCGAAATGGCCTCCGCCAGCGCCGCCGGCACACACTCCAGCACCAGCATGGACGCCCCTGCCTCCTGCAAAGCCAGCGCATCGGCCCGAATGCGCGCGGCACCGGCATCGTCCCGACCCTGATAGCGATAACCACCCAGGCGATGCACGGACTGCGGCAAGAGCCCAAGGTGCGCACACACGGGCACGCCGAAGCGGGTCAGCCGGTCCACGGTCTGCACCAGCTCGCCGCCGCCCTCCAGCTTGACCATGGCCGCACCGCCCTCACCCATGAGTCGCTCGGCGGCGGCGATGGAGCGCTCCTCGGTGGCATAGCTGAGGAAGGGCATGTCGGCGATCACCAGCGCCCGCGTCGCAGCCCGGCTTACACAGGAGGTGTGGTAGACCATGTGCTGAAGCTGCACCGGCACCGTGCTTGGCTGGCCCTGGAGGACCATGCCCAAGGAGTCACCCACCAGCAGCACCTCGACCCCGGCCCCCTCGAGCAACCGGGCGAAGGCGGCGTCATAGCAGGTGAGGCAGGCAATGGGCTCGCCGCGGCGCTGCATGGCAGCCAGTGTGGCGCTGGTGATCCGATCGGCGGTCATGTTTCAGCTCCGTGGGGCGTCGGGCGCGAGCACCGCGCGAGTGAGCGCCGGCCAGGCGTCGGGCGCCTGCGACAGGCCATAGACACGGCGCCAGTGGAGACGCCGGTTGGGATGTCGGCTGGCAAGCAAACGGCGCGCCGATGCTCAGGATAGGGCGGCCCGCGGCGGCTGGCCATCTCCAGCACCGGCAGGGACGGCCGCCGCCGGCAGCTCGCCCGCTGGGAGCGGCAAAGCGACGGGCGCGAAGGCCGCGACCCCGTCCTTCGGCACCGCCGCCCGCAGCGTCTCGAGGCGGCCTTGGCCCGGGATGTCCAGCACCGCCGGCGCCACATCCGCGAGCGGTACCAGCACGAAGGCCCGGCGGTGAATCTCCGGGTGCGGCAGCCTGAGGCCCGGCCAGACCGCGTGCCGCGCGCCGAATAGCAGCATATCCAGGTCCAGCGTCCGCGGTCCCCAACGGGTGCCGTCGCGCACCCGCCCATGCCGGCGCTCGATCGCCTGCAGCGCCGCCAGCAGCGCGCGCGGCGGCAAGCGCGTGACCAGGCGCGCGGCGGCGTTGATGTAGTCCGGCTGATCCGCCGGTCCCACGGGCGCCGTGCGATACAGCCAGGAGACCTGCTCCAGCCGGCTCGCCGGCAGATCCATGAGCTCTGCCGCGGCCCGCTCGACGTGCGCGCGGGGATCGTCCAGGTTGGCACCGAGACCGATATAGACCGTCTCAGGTACGGCCAGAAGCGGCGTGTGGGCGGCGTCATTCATCGGCGTCATCACTCGAGGCTTGGCCCTGCAGGCGTGCCGCATGCCCACCCTCGTCACCATCGGCACCACGACTCACGCTGTCGGTTGCGGTGGTCTTGGACCTACGCCGACGGCGCGGGCGCCGCTTCTTACCCGTGCCGGTCATTTTGGCGCGGTCGCCGGGGTTGGCGTCCTGGAACTTGGTCCACCAATCGGCGAGCTCCGGATCCACCTCGCCGGACTCGGCTCGCAGCAGCAGAAAGTCGTAGGCTGCCCGGAAGCGTGGATGGCCCAGCAGCGCCATAGGCCGACGCCCCTGGCGACGCTCCAACCTTGGCTGCAGCGACCAGATCTCGCGCATGGGCATGCCGAAGCGCTTGGGGATAGCCACATGGCGCTGCTGTGCCGAGGCGACCTCGTGCGCGGCCAGCGCAATGGCGTCCGCCCAGGATACGCCGTCCTCCAGCAGCGCCTGGTAGCGAAGCCGCACCGGCTCCCAGAGCAGGACCGCAAACAAGAACGGCGGTACCACGGACTTGCCCTCCAACACGCGGCGGTCGGTGTTGTCGAGACCGCGGCTGACGAACACCACGGGAAACTCGTGCTCCTGCCGCGCCAGACAGGCGTCGGTGGCCGGGAAGAGCTGGGCGAACAGCCCGTAGCGGCGGAGCTTTTCGAAGGCATGCAGGCCGAAGCCGGCATGGAAGAGCTTGAGGACTTCTTCGAACAGACGGGCAGCCGGGACTTCCCCTAACAGCGGCGCCAGATCCGCCAAGGGTGTCTCGCAAGTGTCGTCTATCATGAACCCGAGCTTGCAGGCGAAGCGCACGGCGCGAAGCATGCGCACCGGGTCTTCGCGATAACGCGCCGCCACGTCGTCGCCGATGAGCTTGAGCCGGCCCGCCTTGAGATCATCCAAGCCGCCGGCGTAGTCCACGACCGAGAAATCGGCGATGTTGTAGTACAGCGCATTGACGGTGAAATCCCGCCGCAGCGCATCCTCGGCGATACTGCCGTAGACGTTATCGCGCAGAATCATGCCGTTCTCGGTGCGCGCCACGTCATCGTCGGTACCGTCCTGGCCGGCCGGGATGGCGCTGGCGCGGAAGGTGGCCACTTCGATGATCTCGGGGCCGAAGAAGACGTGCGCGAGGCGAAAGCGCCGCCCGATGAGCCGACAATTGCGGAACACCTGCCGGACCTGCTCCGGGGTCGCATCGGTGGCGACGTCGAAGTCCTTGGGCTCGTGCCCGAGCAGCAGGTCACGCACGCCGCCGCCGACGAGGTAGGCCGCATGGCCAGCATCACGCAGTCGGTACAGGACCTTGAGCGCGTTCGGGCTGATGTTGCTGCGCGAGATACTGTGCTCGGCGCGGGGGACGATCAGCGGATCTGAATCGGCTGTTGCAGACAAGAGTTGGAACGGCTGGAGCAGATACTTGGAGTGTGAGCATAAAACCACTCCTAGTGTCAGAGAGAGACACTAGCCCGCGCTGCCCGAGCGTCAAGACGCTTAGGCGGGGCGCACTTGGACGGTTCCGGTGGAGCCCGGCACAGGCTGGGCGCGTCAGAGGAAGAATCCGGCCATACAGCCGAAGTCTGCACACTGCCCGGACCACCGACGGACTTCTTGAGCGGCCGATGTTTTCACGTATAATACGCGATTCACGCCGGTACTTCCGCTCCCTTCGTCTAGTGGTTAGGACGTCGGCCTCTCACGCCGGTAACAGGGGTTCGAATCCCCTAGGGAGCGCCAACTCCCCCCGTTGTCCGCTCGCACGCTCCCTCCGCGCGGGCCGCGCTCAGAGATCCTGCACCAGCTCCAGCACCTTTGCGGCATGGCCCTTGGGCTTGATGTCGTAGAGGGCATGTCGGATGACGCCGTCGCGGCCGACGATGAAGGTCGAGCGGACGATACCCATCTTCTTGACACCGTTTTTTTCCTTCTCACGCCAGACTTCGTAGGCCTCGCAGACGTCGCCGTCGGTGTCCGCAAGCAGCGTCACGCTGAGACCGTACTTGTCGCGGAAGGCGCCGTGGCTCGCGCAGGTGTCGCGGCTGATGCCGACGATATCTGCACCGGCTGCATTGAAGTCCTCGTGCAGGTCGGTGAACTCCAGGGCCTCCATGGTGCACCCCGGTGTGTCGTCCTTCGGGTAGAAGCAGAGCACCAGATTGCGCTCCTGCCACATCCGGGTGATATCGACGCGCTCCATGTCCGCGTTGGGCAGCGAGAAAGGCGGTGCCGGATCGCCGGGTTGCAGCATGGTCTCCCCCCTTAGGTCAGCGGTGCATGTGGTGGGCAGGTCGGCCACGGGCCGCATTGGCCCATGGTGGTAACACAGCACGCTGGTGGAATTTCCGGCGAAATTTAGGCAGGCGTCGGTCGGGCGTCAACCGCATTCGCAGCGCGTCTATGGCCAAGCAGTAGCAACGCCCGTCACCGGTCCTCAGCGGGCGAAGCGACGATAGATTGGCGCTTCCCGCGCGGGGCAGGACGCCCCGCCATCTTCAGTGGCGCAAATCACTGAAAATGTCAGGAAGCGGAAACCATGCTTTTCGCTTCCCATGCGGTTTTTGACCAAGATGGCCAATACTCGGCATTTCTTGAGGCGGCGTGACGTGCGCGGGCGCAATGCGGTAACGCCAACAGGCGGCGGACGGCGCAGCCGCCGGGGCGTGCTAGGCGGCGGGCGATCGCGGCAGGGCGGAGTCAGTGTCCATGTCGTCGGCATCCGCAGCGTTGTCGGCCGACGGCTCATGCGTTGGCGGCAGCCGCACGCTGGCCACGGTGCCGCCACCTACACGGCTGGTCAGGTGAATCTCCATATCATTGGCCACGGCGAGCTGGCGGGCGACGGCAAGACCCAAGCCGGAGCCGCCGGTGCGGCGGTTGCGTGAGCCCTCGAGCCGGTAGAAGGGGCGGAAGACGGCCTCGCGCTCGGCCTCCGGAATGCCCGGCCCGCGGTCGAGCACGAAGATCACCGCGGCGCGGTGGTTACAGTCCAGCCGCACCTCTACGGGCGCTTGGCTGTAGCGCAGCGCATTCTCGATGAGATTGCCAAGGATACGGCGCAAGGCCAGGGCGTTCACGGCCTGGACGCAACGCCGCACCGGATGCCAGACAATCCTTGGGCGCGCGCCCACGACCTCGCCGATGAGGTTGCCGATGTCAAGCCAATGGCGCTCCCCCGCGCCGAGGGTGCTGCCGAGCTCCACCGCCTGGCTGATCTGAGCATTCATCTCCTCAAGATCACGCTCCATGCGCGCCTTGAGGGCCGGGTCCGTCTGCCGCGGCAGCATCTCCAACGCCAGTCGCAGGCGCGTCAGAGGCGTGCGCAGGTCATGCGAGATGCCGGCCAGCAGCACGGTGCGGTCCGCCAGGAGCTCCCGCACCTGCTGGCTCGTCTCGTTGAACTGCCGCGCCAGATTGGCGAGCTCCCGTGGGCCGCTCTCGGGCAGCGGCTCCGGGGAACGGCCCTTGGCCACCTCTTCGGCCGCATGCGCCAGGCGCGTCAAGGGCGAGGTGATGCGCCGCGCGAGCACCGAGGCGGTCACCACCATGAGCAACATCGCCAGCGTGGAGATGATGAACAGGCCCTCCAGCGGCTTGGTGTTGATGCGGTCCCGTGGAAACCCGGCCCAGACATGCCCCTGCTGCGTGTCGAGGTCCACCCAGAACCAGCGCTTACCGTCAACGACATTGCTCTGCATCTGCACCTGGGTTCCAGTGCGCTCGCTGAGCGCCTGGCTCAGGCGCAGCACATAGGGAAAGAAGTAGTAGCGTAGGTTGGCGGGGGCCTCCTCCTCGGTGCGCAGCCAGAGCTGGTAGTCGTTCAGCAGCTTGAAGCGGTACTCGCTCTGCATGTCTTCCGGCAGCTGCACCAGGGTGCGGGCGGAGAGCTCCATGAAGGCCGCGAGGTCCGCGGTGGAGCGCTGCACGACCGGGAACAGGGCATAGTAGACGACGGTAAAAAAGGTGATGAGCGCGAAGCTGCCAAAGGTAAGCACCAGGGTCAGCAGCACCCGGGCGAACAGCGACGCCGGCAGCAGCGAGCGCAAGGCTCAGCCCTCGGCCTGAGGGGTGAAGATGTAGCCGCGCCCCCAAACGGTGCGGATGTAGATAGGCTGCTTCTTGTTCGGCTCGATCTTCGCCCGCAGCCGCGCCACCTGCACATCGATACTGCGGTCGAAGGGGTTGCGCTCGTAGCCCTTCAGCAGGTCCAGCAGGCGGTCGCGGTGGAGCATCTGGTTGGGGTGCTCGACAAAGATGCGCAGCAGATCGAACTCGCTGCCGGTGAGCGTCACCGTCTCGCCGTTGCGGGTGAGCTGGCGGGCAGCGATGTCCAGCCGATAGGGGCCGAAGCCGGTGGTATCCACCGGCCCGGCCTCTGCCGCCGGCGCACGGCGACGCAGCACGGCGCGGATGCGCGCCAGGAGCTCGCGCGGGTTGAAAGGCTTGGCCAGATAGTCGTCGGCGCCCACCTCCAAGCCAACGATCCGATCGATATCCTCACCCCGGGCCGAGAGCATGATGATGGGGGTATCGTCTTTGGTGCGCAGCCGCCGCGCCAGGGTGAGCCCGTCCTCCCCCGGCAACATCAGGTCCAGGATAAACAGATCGGCTTGATGATCCTCCAGCCATTCGAACATGGCCGTGCCATCCTCGACCCCGCTTACCTCGAAGCCTTCCTGCCGGAGGTAATCCGTCAAGAGCTCGCGCAGGGAGGCATCGTCATCGACGACTAGCACACGGGTGGGGTCTTCGGCGGCGGACATGGTCTCACCTCAACGCGGACGGCCGGCGGCACCTGCCGGCGTGCTGCTGCGCCGGACTTCCGGGCGCGGACCGCGCCGAACACTCGGCTCAGGCCACACTCCCAAGCACCCGAGCGGGGCAACGGCGTCAGGCCTCGGGCCGGCGATCCTGTAACAGATTGTCACAATATCAGTATATGAGGAAATACCTTGGCAAGTCCCATGCCCGACAATCATGCTCAACCCGGCTACGACGCGCACGACGCAGAGCCAGTCGGGGCTCAACAGCAGGTCAAGACTAGCGCAGTTGCGGGAAACGGAGGCAGTACCATGAGTTTCGACGCATTAACCATCAGCGGCGTTGTGGCCGCGCTCATCAGCGCAGGGTTCATCGTCGGGGTCGTCCGCAACAACGAGCGCACGCGCCGGCAGGACGCACAGGACAGCAGCACGGAATAAGGGGTGCAGGATGGGATGGCGGAGGATACGCCGCATCCAACCGTCGCAGCACTTCGGGCCAGTCAAATTCCAACGAACCGCAACGCGTCGCCTACCTCCCTGCGGCACCGGTCATCGCAGCCTGACGGCAGGTCTTGACCGACGCGTCCAAACCGCGGCCCGCGTAAACGATTTCTGGGCAGCAAGCCAGTTGACCGCCAGGCAGCACACACCCTGCCTTGGCGGTCTTTTTTTGACTGCGCCGGCGGCCTGGCGACGCAGCACACGAAGGGCTCGGGGAATCAGTGCAGGCGGGCGCAGGCCGGAGGGGAGCTTGGCGCCATGCAGGGCTCAACCGCGCCTGTTGGGCAGCGCGTCCGTGAGGATATCGAACACGTCTTCGAGGGTCTCTCGGACCTCCCGAGCGATGGCCAGGGTGTCCGTATCGGGTGCGTCGTCACCGGCAAGCGCCAACCCGCCCTGAAGGGTATCCGGCGCCAGGCCGAGATAGCCCAGGTCAGCGTCGGTGAGCTGTTTGAGTTGAATGCCGCGAGTCATGGGTGGTCTGCCTCCGTCCCCAGTTATGGGTAAACCCGTACTGCCACTCCCGGCGCATGCTAACCCAAGACCTCGACCGATGTCTGCCATGCGCCAAAACGGCACCGGCACCGACCGTCGGTGGCACGCATCCCACGCAGAGCAGCGATGTCCAACGCTTAGGGAAGCGCTGAGTTATTGGCGCTTCCCGTCCGGGGCAGGACGCCCCGCCATTTTCGGCGACGCAAGT
>NZ_JAIFKJ010000137.1 GCF_019695415.1 Thiohalocapsa sp. | reverse complement strand
GGTGTAGTGCAGACCGCGGCTCTCGCGGCGGCGCTGGGCGGACTGCACAATGAGGTCGGCCACTTCCACCAGGTTGCGCAGTTCCAGCAGGTCTGTTTCCACCCGAAAGTCACTGTAGTTCTCGATGATCTCCTGGCGCAGCAGGTCGATGCGGCGCTTGGCGCGCATGAGGCGCTTATTGGTGCGCACGATCCCGACGTAGTCCCACATGAAGCGCCTGAGCTCCTCCCAGTTGTGGGAGATGACCACTTCCTCGTCCGCCTCCCGGACGCGGCTCGCATCCCAGGGCGGGGCCGCCGGCGGCTCCGGCCAGCCGTCGGCTAGGGCTTCGATGTCCTGGGCTGCCAGCTCGCCGAATACCAGGCATTCCAGCAGCGAGTTGCTGGCCATGCGGTTGGCGCCGTGCAGGCCGGTATAGGCCGCCTCGCCGATGACATAGAGCCCGGGACGGTCGGCACGGGCGCGGGCATCGGTGAGGATGCCGCCGCAGGTGTAGTGGGCTGCCGGCACCACCGGGATGGGCTCGCGGGTCATGTCGATGCCGAGCTCCAGGCATCGGGCATGGATGGTGGGGAAGTGCTCGCGGATGAACTCGGGCTCGCGGTGGGAGATATCGAGCAGCACGTACTTGCTGCCGATGCGCTTCATTTCGTGGTCGATGGCGCGGGCGACGATGTCGCGCGGGGCCAGCTCGGCACGCTGGTCGAAGCGCGGCATGAAGCGCTCGCCGTCGGGCAGCAGCAGCCGCGCCCCTTCGCCGCGCAGTGCCTCGGTGATGAGAAAGGATTTGGCCTTGGGGTGGTAGAGGCAGGTCGGGTGGAACTGGATGAACTCCATATTCGCCGCCCGGCACCCGGCGCGCCACGCCATGGCGATCCCGTCTCCCGTGGCTACATCCGGGTTGCTGGTGTACACATAGGCCTTGCTGGCACCGCCGGTTGCGATAACGACGAAGCGGGCCAGAAAGGTCTCCACCTCGCCGCTCGCGCTGTTGAGGCAGTAGGCACCGATGCAGCGGTGCTCGTCGGCGCCTACGCGCAGGGCGTCGATGAGGTCGATGGCTGTGTAGTGCTCGAACAGGTCTACATTTGCGCGCGAGCGGATGCGCCCTTCCAGCGTATCTTCGACGGCGCGGCCGGTGGCATCCGCGGCGTGCACCACCCGCCGGTGAGAGTGCCCGCCTTCGCGGGTGAGATGGTAGCCCTCTGCGCTGCGGTATTGTGCGTCGCGGGTGAACTGAACACCCTCACCGAGCAGCCAGCGGATGTTCTCGGGGCCATGCTCCACCACCAATCGAACCATGGCTTCATCGCACAGGCCGGCGCCGGCGTTCAGCGTGTCGCGCACGTGGGATTCCACCGAGTCCGCCGCATCCAGCACCGCCGAAATACCGCCCTGGGCGTAGAGCGTATTGCCCTCGCGAAGCTCGCGCTTGGACAGCACGGCGATGCTGAGCCGGTGGTGGAGTCGCAGTGCCAGGCTGAGGCCGGCGGCACCGCTGCCGATAATCAGCACATCGTGGCGGTGTGGCGTGGTCATGGGCGGATCCAGGGCGTATGACAGAGGGTCCTGATCATCGCATGCCGTTGTACATCTGCGGCAGAGCGCGTGCGGCTTCGGGTGCAGGGCGGAGGAGGGCTGCGTTGATCATTATTGTCAGGCGAACTGCCGTTCGGCGGGTGTACAGTCAAGCACCGGCTCGTGCGTTCCCGATGTCCTGCCGGCGCTGAAGGCTTAGGGATGCTTGGTGAGTATGGACAAAACATGAACAAGAATCCATAAAGCCTCGTCATAACCTGTCCACTTCCGGGCGCCCCGTTTTTATGTAGTGGTTCGTCCGCATGTTCTCCCGCATTGGGCGGGGCTGGTCGCTGCCGGCCACGGTGCGCGAGCATAAGGCTTGCGCCCCATGCCCTTGCGCTGCGTCAGCCCAAGCACGGCGCAGCGCGAACTTAAACGCACTGGTGAGTGTCAATGGCTGATGAGCAACAGGCGCAGTCCGGTCGGCCGCGTAAGCGGAGCCGGGGGACGCCATGAGCGAGCGCGAGGTGGACCAGGCCCTCGTGGAGCGGGCGCAGCGTGGCGATGGTCGCGCTTTTGATCTGCTGGTGCTGAAGTACCAGCAGCGCGTCGCGGCCCTGATCGGCCGCTATCTCCGCGACAGCAGCGAGGTCATGGATGTCACGCAGGAAGCCTTCCTCAAGGCGTATCGAGCCTTGCCTGGCTTTCGTGGCGAGAGCGCGTTCTACACCTGGATCTATCGCATCGCCATCAACACGGTGAAGAATTACATGGTCGCGCAGGGTCGGCGGCCCCCGGGCGACGACGTAGAGGCCGAAGTCGCGGAACAGATGGACGTCGGCGGTCGCCTGCGCGAGCAGGCGACGCCGGAGCGGGAGCTGCTTACGGATGAAATTGCCGAGAATGTGCAGGCGGCCCTGGATGGGCTGCCAGAGGATCTGCGTACCGCGATCGTCCTGCGCGAGCTTGAGGGCATGAGCTATGAAGAGATTGCGACGGCAATGTCATGCCCGATCGGCACGGTACGCTCGCGGATCTTCCGCGCGCGCGAGGCCATCGATAAGCGGTTGCGCCCGCTGTTGATGACTTAACACTGAAACACCAGACAAGCGTTACCCCGGGGGTTCGATATGAGCACGCAGCAGCAACGGCAGCGCGTCTCGGCCCTAATGGACGGTGAAGTAGGCCGCTTCGAGGCCGCTGCTGCCGTGAAAGACCTGACACGCTCGCCGGATCTAGCGGGTCACTGGGAGCGGTGGCACCTCATCGGTCGGGCACTGCGTCATGAGAGGAGCGACCTTCATGCGCGGGCGACAGCGGATCGGGTTCGTGCTGCCGCCGATGCCCAGATGCCGGGCGCCGCAATCGCGCTACCTGCGGCGGCCGTGTCAAGCCGACGGCGCCGAGTGGCGACGGCCGCACCGCTGCTGGGGGCCGTCGCTGCGGGCGTACTCGTGCTGGGGTTGGGGGTCGTGCTCACCGGTCCCCTCCTGCAAGACAGCCGCGCACCGCAGGGGTTAGCCCGAGTCCCGCAGACTGTGGAGCGGTGGCAGCAGCCCGATCCAGCCGTGCGGGCACGGCTCGATCGTCTGCTCGTCAACCATCAGGAGCAGGTGTCCGGCATCGGACGCTCTGGCGTCGGTGCTTACGCCGCCGTTATCGGTTACGAGCGCCGGCCCTGATGCGGCGGGCACTGGTTCTCGCGGCGGCGATGGGCTCGGTGTTGCCGTTACAGCCGCCGCGGCTGCGGTTGCTGCCCGCGGTTGGGATGCTGCTCTCGCTATCGGTTCTCGGCTCCGCGCTAATGCTCGTATCGCCACTCGCGCGCGCAGTCGATGATCCGACGCGCCTGCTCGAGCGAATGAACCGGGCACTAGCGCAGCAGGAGTTCGAGGGTACGCTCGTCTACCTTCACGGCGAAGACCTCGCGGCGCTGCGGGTAAGCCATCGCATCAACAACGGTACGCCGGGGGAGAGTCTGCTGTCCCTGACGGGGCCGGTGAGGGCACTGTCTCGGCATGCGGAGGGTGTTACCTGCATGCTGCCGGATGCGGCGCCGCTCACCGTCCGCAGCAGTCACAGCCACAGCCGGCTCCTGCGGCAGCTGCCTCTGGATTTTCCCCGTCTGGCCAAGCACTACAGCATCGAGCACCTGGGGCGGTTTCGGGTTGCGGGCCGGGACACAGAGGTCGTGGGCGTGCGGGCAAATGACGATTACCGCTACGGATACCGCTTCTACGTGGACGAGGTGAGCGGCCTGCCGCTGAAGGTCGACCTGCTGGCGGAGAACGGTGCCGCCGTGCAGCAGATCATGTTTACCGAGATCGACATTGAGCCGGACGTCGGCCCTGACGGCAAGACAGTGGGCGCGATGCCAGCGAGCGCGGCCGGCAGCACGGATCGACAGGACGCCGCGGAATCGGTGCCTGTCCGCCTGCCCCCGGGTTTCCAGATTGTCTCGCGCGAGACCCTGGCGCGGGACGACGGCCACCCCATCGAGCAACTCGTTGTCAGCGATGGCCTCGCGTCCTTCTCCGTGTATCTGGAGCCGCCCATCGATGGTGCCCTGCAAGGCCAGTCGCAGCTCGGTGCCGTGAGCGCCGCGGGCGGTCGCATCGGCGACTGGCAAGTCACAGTCGTAGGCGAAATCCCACCTTTGACGGCACGCATGGTGCTAGAGAACATCGAGCCACCGGACGGGCTCTGAGGCGAAACCGGGTCGGTAGGTGCGTCTAGGGAAGCGCCGATTTATTGGCGCTTCCCGTGCGGGGCAGGATGCCCCGCCATTTTCGGCGACGTAAGTCGCTGAAAATGAAGGAGCCGGGAAACCGCGTTTTCCGGCTCTGTCTGATTTTTGGGCAGGATGCCCAATAAATCAGCATCTCCCTAGTCGGCGGATTGCGCTTCGCGACCACTGCGCCTATTCTTGATCGGCTGAATCATCAACCGTCGCTTTGACCCCGCTTCCTTGATCGAAGAGCAAGCCACAGTCGTCCGCGTCGACCAGACCATCGCCTGGGTGGAAGCCATGCGCCGCAGCACCTGCGGCCAGTGCAGTGCCGCTGCGGGCTGTGGCACCTCGCTGCTCGACCGTTTCCTCGGCCGCCGCCCTCTGCGTCTAGAGGTGGAAAACAGCCTGGACGTGGGAACCGGCGACCGGGTGATTGTGGGCGTGCCCGAGGGTGCGATGCTGCGCGCCGCAGCGGCGGCTTACCTGGGGCCTCTGCTGGGGTTGCTGCTGGGCGCCGTCCTCGGCCGTCACTTAGGGCTCGCGTGGCTCGCGCCCTTGGCGCCGGGCGGGGGAGAAT
>NZ_JAIFKJ010000103.1 GCF_019695415.1 Thiohalocapsa sp. | reverse complement strand
ATGGCGGGGCGTCCTGCCCCGCACGGGAAGCGCCAATAAATCGGCGCTTCCCTAAGCGCGTCATCCTCTGACCACCGAGGGATGAGGACGGAGCGAGCCCCGCGCGTCGCGACATTTCGGGGCAAGCCCCGTAGACACACACCACCATCTGGCCTAGGTTCAAGTAGACGGCAGGCTCGCCGAGCCCGCCGAGCTTCACGGGGGCCGAGTTGGCCTGGAAGACCATCCACAAGACCGAGCAGCCGGGCTGGCCCGCCGCCAACCTCGGCGACTATGACGCGGCCCGCGCCGGCTTCTCCTGGGACGAGGCGCGTGCAGCGCTCACCGGCCTGCCCGACGGCGGGCTCAACATCGCCTTCGAGGCCGTGGACAGGCACCTGGACACGGCGGCCGCGGACAAGACCGCCATCCGCTGGCTCGCGAAGGACCAGACCCGGCGGGACATCAGCTACCGCGAGCTCGCCGCCCTCACCAGCCGCTTTGCGCACCTGATGGCGCGTCTCGGCGTGGCGCCCGGAGAGCGCGTGTTCAGCCTGCTCGGCCGGGTGCCGGAGCTCTACGTTGCAGCGCTCGGCACCCTCAAGGCCGGCCGCGTCTTCTCGCCGCTCTTCTCCGCCTTCGGGCCCGAGCCCGTGCGCTCGCGCATGGAGATCGGCGATGCCCGGGTGTTGGTGACCACCGCCGCCTGGTATCGGCGCAAGGTGGCGCCTTGGCGGCAGGCGCTGCCAGGGCTTGCGCATGTGCTGCTCACGGACGGCGGCGACGATCCGCCGCCGGGCACCCAGGACCTACAGCGGGCGCTCGCGGACTGCCCGGACACCGGCGGCCTGGCGCACACCCAGCCGGAAGACATGGCCCTGCTCCACTTCACCAGCGGCACCACGGGCCGGCCCAAGGGCGCCGTGCATGTGCACGAGGCCGTGGTGGTACATCGCCTCACGGGCCTGCTGGCACTCGACCTGCACCCGGACGATATCTACTGGTGCACCGCAGACCCGGGCTGGGTCACCGGCACCACCTACGGCATCATCGCACCGCTGGTGCTGGGCGCCACCATGGTGATCGACGCCGCCGAGATGGACCCCGCGCGCTGGCTCGGCATCCTGCAGGACCAGCAGGTGACCGTCTGGTACACGGCACCCACCGCCATCCGCATGCTGATGAAGCTCGCCGACAAGGACGACCCCGGCATCTTCGCCGACTATGACCTCTCGCGCCTGCGCTTCCTGGCCAGCGTCGGCGAGCCGCTGAATCCAGAGGCGGTGCGCTGGGGAAAGGCCGTCATCGGCCTGCCCTTCCACGACAACTGGTGGCAGACCGAGACCGGCGGCATCATGATCGCCAACTACAGAAGCCAGCCCATCAAGCCTGGCGCCATGGGCCGCCCCCTGCCGGGCATCGAGGCGGCCATCGTGCAGCATGCGCCCAAGTCCAACTCGGTGAGCGTTGTCCGGGCGCCGAACACACCGGGCCAGCTCGCGCTGCGCACGGGCTGGCCGTCCATGTTCCGCGGCTACCTCCATGAGCCGGAGCGCTACGCCAAGTGCTTCGCCGGCGGCTGGTATCTCACCGGTGACCTCGCCCAGCGCGATGCCGACGGCTACTTCTGGTTCCTCGGCCGCGCCGACGACATGATCAAGTCCGCAGGCCACCTCATCGGCCCGTTCGAGGTGGAGAGCGCGCTGCTGGAGCACGACGCCGTGGCCGAGGCCGCCGCCATCGGGATTCCGGAGCCCACCGCCGGCGAGGTCGTCAAGGCCCTGGTGGCGTTGAAGCCCGGCGTCACCGCAGACGAGCCCCTGCGCCGCGCCCTGCTGGCCCATGCACGCAAGCGCCTCGGCCCCGCTGTGGCACCGCGCGAGATCGACTTCCGCACCAACCTACCCAAGACCCGCAGCGGCAAGATCATGCGCCGGCTGCTGCGGGCACGGGAGCTCGGACTGCCGGAGGGCGACCTCTCTATGCTTGCGAGTGACGAGCAATGACCGACACCCAGCCGACATCCGGCATCCCACGGGCGCACAAGCTTCACCTGAGCCGTGAGCACGCCCTGCACCTGCTCAAGGAGATGCTGCGCATCCGGGCCTTCGAGGAGCGCTGCGCCGAGCTCTATACCGAAGAAAAGATCCGCGGCTTTCTGCACCTGTACTCCGGCGAAGAGGCAATCGCCGTCGGCGTGATGAAGGCGCTGGACGCCACGGACGCCGTTGTGGCCACCTACCGCGAGCACGGCCACGCGCTGGCCCGAGGGCTGCCCATGGACCGGCTGATGGCGGAGATGTATGGCAAGCAGGATGGCGTGAGCCGCGGGCGCGGCGGCTCCATGCACCTGTTCGACGCCAAGCGCCGCTTCTACGGCGGCAGCGCCATCGTCGCTGGTGGCATCCCGCTGGCGGTGGGGCTGGCGCTGGCGGATCAGATGCAGGATCGCGCACAGGTAACCGCCTGCTTCTTCGGCGAGGGCGCCGCCGCCGAAGGCGCCTTCCACGAGAGCCTGAACTTGGCCGCCCTGTGGCGACTGCCGGTGCTCTTCGTCTGCGAGAACAACCGCTACGCCATGGGTACGGCGCTGGAGCGCTCTGAGTCCGAGACCGACATCGCCCGCAAGGCTGCCTGCTATCAAATCCCGTCGGTCGCGCTGGACGGCATGGACGTCATCGCCATCGAGGCTGCCGCCCGCGAGGCCGTCACCGAGATCCGCGCCGGCGGCGGCCCCCGCTTCTTGGAGTGCCGCACCTATCGCTTCCGCGCCCATTCCATGTTCGACGCCCAGCTCTACCGGGACAAGGCGGAGGTTGAGGCCTGGAAGCAGAAGGGCCCGATCCTGCGCTTTCGCCATTGGCTGGAGGAAACCGGGATGCTGGACGCCGAGACCGCCGGGCGCCTGGATGCGGAGATCGAACGGGAAATCGCAGCGGCCGTCGATTTTGCCGAGTCCGGTGACTGGGAGCCGGTGGAAAACCTGACCTGCGACGTCTGTACTAAAGCTTGAGTGACCAGGGGCGAGTGTCGAGTGCGAGGGATGAGACCGTGAGCGGCCAGACCATCCATACGACCTACCGCGGGGCGGTGCGGGCCGCCATCCGCGACGCGCTGGACCGCGACGAGCGCGTCTTCCTGATGGGCGAGGACGTGGGCCGGTACGGCGGCTGCTACGCGGTGAGCAAGGGCCTATACGACGACTACGGGCCGGAGCGCATCCGCGATACGCCGCTATCGGAATGCGGCTTCACGGGTGCGGGCATCGGTGCCGCCATGGGCGGCATGCGGCCCATCGTTGAGATCATGACCGTCAACTTCAGCCTGCTGGCGCTGGATCAGATCGTGAACAACGCCGCGACGCTGCGGCACATGTCCGGCGGGCAGCTCAGCGTGCCCGTGGTGATCCGCATGGCCACCGGCGCCGGCAAGCAGCTCGCTGCCCAGCATTCGCACAGCCTGGAGGCCTGGTATGCCCATGTGCCGGGACTCAAGGTGGCGGCTCCCGCCACTTTGGAGGATGCCCGCGGCATGCTCTGGTCGGCGCTGGAGGACCCGGACCCGGTAGTCCTCTTTGAGCATGTGATGCTCTACAACCGCGAGGGCGACCTCGCCGCCGACGCCGGCCCCGTGCCCATCACCGGTGCGGCGGTGCGCCGCGAAGGAACAGACGTCAGCCTGATCACCTACGGCGGCTGCCTGTTCAAGACGCTCGACGCCGCCGAGGCGCTCGCAGCGGACGGCATCTCGGCCGAGGTGATCGATCTGCGCAGCCTGCGCCCACTGGACGATGCCACCGTCGTGGCCTCGGTCGCGAAGACCCACCGCGCCGTCGTCATAGATGAGGGCTGGCGCACCGGCAGCCTCGCCGCCGAGGTGAGCGCACGCATT
Source organism: Thiohalocapsa sp. (assembly GCF_019695415.1). GTDB lineage: Bacteria > Pseudomonadota > Gammaproteobacteria > Chromatiales > Chromatiaceae > Thiohalocapsa. The sequence goes on along the minus strand of NZ_JAIFKJ010000103.1, from coordinate 8,436 downwards.
ATGGAGCAGGCCTTCTGGGAGCTGGACGCCCCGGTGGGGCGGGTGTGCAGCACCGAGGTGCCCATCCCCTACCCCAAGCACCTGGAAGATGCCGCAGTGCCCCAGGCGCCTGACATCATCGCCGCCGCCAAGACCGCTCTCGCTCGATGAAACCAGATTTGGCATGTGTGGAACAGCGGTCCGAAATCAGCCGTGGGAGCGGCCTCCAGGCCAGGACGACTTCCAGGGCAGCGGCAAGCATCCGTCGCGGCAGGGATGCCGCTCCCACGGACGGCAGCAAGCGTGGGAGCGACGCGCTGCCATGAGCAATGTCTTCCACATGCCCTCGCTCGGCGCCGACATGGAGGCTGGAACACTCATCGAGTGGACCAAACAGCCGGGCGAGCCGCTCAAGAAGGGCGACACCATCGCCGTCATCGAGACCCAAAAAGGCGCCATCGAGGTGGAGGTCTTCCACGACGCAGTCATGGGCCGCCCGCTCATCGATATCGGCGAGAAGGTGCCCGTCGGAGCACCCATGGCGGAGTTGGAGCCGCTGGAGCCGGACACGCCGTCGGCAAGGCCAGCCGAGACCCGTGCCCCGGGCAAGGCCGCGACCGTCGCCGGCCGTCAAGGTGAGCAACAAACGAGCGAAGCGCGACCCCAGCCGAGCACAGCGTCCGAGGCCGCGGCGCCGGCGCCGCAGTCACAAGCCCCTGAGCCCACCGCCGCTGCAGAGCGCCACCGGGCGTCACCCGCCGCCCGCCGACTCGCCGAGCAGCGCGGCGTCGAGCTCACTGCGATCGAAGGCACAGGCCCAGGCGGCGCCGTCACCCTGGCCGATGTCAAAGCCGCCTCCGGCCAGCCACAGCCTGCGCCGCAGCAGAAGCCGAAACCGAATTCGAAACGAACCCAGGGCAAGCCCGATCTCGCCGCCATGCGCCAGGCCATCGCCGCGGCCATGAGTCGCTCCAAGCGCGAGATACCGCACTACTACCTCGCACACGATATAGACCTGACATCAGCCGCGGACTGGCTCACCCGCCGCAACGCGGAGCGCCCGCCGGACAAGCGCTTACTCTTGGGCGTACTCTTCATCAAGGCCGTCGCGCTCACGTTGCGCGACTTCCAGGAGCTGAACGGCTTCGACCGCGACGGCCGCTTCGAGGCCGCCGAGGCCATTCACGTGGGCACGGCCACCGCCATCCGCGGCGGCGGTCTGGTGGCGCCCGCCATCCACGACGCCGACCAACTCCACTTGGATGCCCTGATGGCCAGGCTCCGGGACCTAGTCGCACGTGTGCGGCGCGGCGGCCTCAAGGCATCTGAGCTGTCGGACCCGACGGTCACCGTCTCGAGTCTTGGTGAGCGCGGCGTCGACCGCCTCTACGGCGTCATCTATCCGCCGCAGGTGGCCATCATCGGTTTCGGCTCGCCACGGACCCGACCGTGGGTGGTCGACGGCGACGTGCAGCCGCGCAGCGTCGTCACAGCCACCCTCGCCGCCGATCACCGTCACAGCGACGGCCACCGCGGCGCGCTCTTCCTGGCGCGGCTCGCGGCACGGCTGCAGGAGCCGGACGCCCTATGACCACCAACGCGACATCACCCGAAGAGATCAGGGCCATCGCCCTGGAAGAGCTGATCCGGATCGCGCCGGACCTCGCCGATGAGACCATCCCGCCAGAGGCCGACCTACGCGAGGACTACGACCTGGACTCCATGGACTTCCTGAACTGGGTCACCGCCCTGCACGAGCGCCTCGGCATAGACATCCCTGAGCTGGACTACCCGAAGCTCGCGAGTCTCGGTGCCGCGGCGGACTACCTGCACCGTGCGACACAACCTCACAAGTCTGCATCCCGGTTCCCTTGCTCACACGATCAATATCCAACCTAAGCATAGGCCGGGCGCCGGTGATCAATGCGCCTGATCGATCCGCCGCGAGGCCAGGCCGACCGTAGTTTAACCGTCATACTCTGGGGCTATCCTCTCCAGCCAATCCCATCGCGCTGCGCGACCGACTCCGGCCCGGAGCATCGACGACGCCCGCCTTCCTCGAAAAGTTGCCATGTTCATCCGAAACGCTGTTCTGAGCGCCATCGCCGTGTCGATGGTGGCCACCACTTCCGTCGCCCTCTGCGACGGTCGCAATGTCCCGGAGCGCAAGGTCCAAGCCGTGGATTTCACCGCCACGCCGACACCCACCACCGACAAAGACCGTCTGCGCACCCACACCACCTCGGAGGCCATCGTCCGCTACGACGACGGCAGCACCGAGACGCTCCCCCTCGCCTACAATATTCTGTTCACGAACACCGACAAGGTGGCCGGGAGCGAGCACGCGGCGGCCCAGCTCTACGACGTCACCGGTGCGCCGATCTTCGACCTCAACGGCGACCCGGTCATCGCCGAGACCCCGGATGCCAATAGCCTGCTGGATGTCGACGGCAAGCTGTTCCTGGTCACCCACTACGAGTACGACTGGCTGCTCGCCAACGGCCAGCAGGCCAATATGGTCGAGGGCTGGTACAGCCGCATGCCGATGAGCATGACCTTGACTGCCATCGAGCAGAACACCGACGGCAAGCTTAAGCCGACCGCTCAGCGCCCCATCGACTTCTCCGGCGTCAACGGCCTCTGGATCCCCTGCTTCGGCTCGCAGACCCCCTGGAACACCCACCTCGGCTCCGAGGAGGACTATGACCTCTACTTCGTCGAGGCCAGCGGCCGGGAGAACCTGACGAAGACCACCAGAGGCTTGAAGGCCCTTACGGAGGTCTACTTCAAGGGCGAGCGCCAGGCCAACCCCTACGACTACGGCTACATCACCGAGGTCGCGGTCGAGGCTGACGGCTCCACCAAGGTCACCAAGCACTACAGCATGGGCCGCGGCACCTGGGAGCAGTCCTTGATCATGCCTGACCGGCGCACCGTCTACTTCGGCGATGACGGCGCGAACGTGGGGCTGTTCCTATTCGTGACCGACACGGCCGGTGATCTCAGCGCCGGTACCCGGTATGCGGCACGTTGGGAGCAGACCTCCGCCGACGGCGTCGGCACCGCCAAGCTCCATTGGGTCAAGCTCGGTCATGCCACCAGCGACGATGTTCGCGGACTGATCGACGGCGGTATCGCCTTCGACGATATCTTCGAGAGCACCACCTTGGAGGCCTCGCCGGACTGGAAGGAGAAGGGCTTCCGCATGATCAGCGCAGGCCACATGGGGAACGAGCTGCTGAAGCTGAAGCCAGGCATGGAGCAGGCGGCGGCGTTCCTCGAGGGCCGTCGCTACGCCGCCTACCTGGGCGCCACCACTGAATTCAACAAGATGGAGGGGGCGGCGCTGGACCCGCGCGACAAGCACCTGTATTTGGCCATGTCCTACATCGAGAAGGGCATGCAGAAAAATGCGGATGCCCCGGCGGATCACATCCAGGTCAACAAGCTCAAGGCCGGCGCCGTCTACCGCATCGCCCTGGCCGGCGGGCGCAAGGACGTTAACGGCGAGGTCATCGACAGCGACTGGGTGGGCACCGCGATGTCCGCCCCGGCCAAGCTCACCGGCGAGGATATCCCTGCCGACGCGCTCGGCAACATCGCCGACCCGGACAAGATCGCGAACCCGGACAACCTGTTCTTCTCGGACAAGATGCGCACCCTCTTTGTCGGAGAAGACAGCGGCACCCATGTCAACAATGCCCTCTGGGCCTACAACGTGGACACGGACAAGCTGACACGGATCCTGTCCTTGGCCTCCGGGGCCGAGTCCACAGGCCTGCAGGTGGTGGAGAACATCAACGGCCACGCTTACATCATGTCCAATGCCCAGCACCAGGGCGAGTGGATCAAGACCATGCCGAGCAACGTCAAGGCGCGGCTCAGCGCCGCAGCTGCGGCTGCCCACGGCAAGAACGCGAAGGGCGCCTTGAGCTACCAGCTGCAGGCGCCGGTGGGCTACATCAGCGGCATCCCGGGGCTGTGAACGACCGGGACGAAAGCCCATGACCACCGGCCATCATCGCCCATTGCCCGTGCATGGGGCTCAACGATTTTGGACGGGCCGGCACCGACCGGCGTCGACCTACCCGGGTGCGCCAGGCTTGACCGGCCCCCAACGGCCGGCCGTGTCCGACGCGTTGCAAATGACGCGGCACGCCCCGCACGCGTGAGGGAGCCAAAGCGTCAGGTTCAATGGTCCCTTCGATACCGCATCTTCCCCGCCTGCTTCTGGTCGGCGCCATTGCTGGCGCCCAAGCCGCGAGCGTCAGCGCTGTCCAGAACGCCCCGCTGCTCGGCGACACCATCGACCGCGCTACGTTCCGCAACCCGTACGGCCATATCCCGGCCCAGTGCTACATCGAGACCTCCGGGGGCCGCCAGAACGCCTGCCAGTTCTGCCACACCAACGGCGCCTGGGAGCTCAAGCTCGGCAACAACAATCCTCAGGCGGGCGCCAGCCCGGTGCTCGGCAACTTGCAGGAGGAATATGCCTTCGCCGCGCTGCACTATCCCCACGCGCCAAACGGCAGCATCAATCCCTGGGAGAACACCCTGTTCCCCGAGCGTCTGCTCGCAGCCGTGCGCGAGCTCGGTCAGGACCCGGAACGGTGGGACATGTCGGGGTACGTGCGCGAGGACAACTGGGCACCGGCCTTCGCCCGGCGCCCCGTGAGCCCCCGGGACTGGGACCCAGGCGTCCAGGCGGCCTTCCGGCTCCTCCCGGGCCTGGACCCGGCCGATTTACCGGCAGATCCGGACGGTTTCGTCCGCAGTACGCGGCCTGAGCATGGTCTGTTCGAGACCGATGACGGCTGGGTGACCGGGTGGCGCGCCGTCAACTTCGTGCCCTATGGCATCTTCACGCCCCACACCGGCAGCGTCAGCGGCATTTACATCCGGCTCCCGCGGGCGTTCATGCGCGATGCCCAAGGTGCCTTCGACCTCGGCACGTACGCCGCAAACCTGGATCTCCTGGCCAGAGCCATCCAGGACCGACTCCCGAAACCCACCCCGAAGACCTATCTGGGCGGGGCATCCGGCGTCGCGGTGGAGCGTGGCCTCTACCCTCTGGGCACGGAATTCGCCCATCCATTGCACTACGTGGACTTGGCCGCGGACGGCCGGGACCCGAGCGTCGGGCCTTACCCGGGCACCCGCGCGCGACGGGTCAAGGAGATCCGCTGGATGTACAAGATCCGAGGATTCGAGCCGAACTACACGGGGCCCGGCACCAAGGAAGAGGACGCCCCGGTCTACGCCAGCCATAGCCAAGGCTGGATCGACAACGGCGCCGGCTGGCTGCTGGCGGGGTTCATTGAAGATGCGCGCGGCCAGCTACGGCCGCAGACGCCGGCGGAGCTGGTGCAGTGCGTGGGCTGCCACAGTGGCAACGGGTCTAAGGACGATCTGGCCTACGACAGCTTCACGTCCGGCACCGGCAACACAATCGACAGCACTTGGGCCTTTCCGCGGCAACTCCCTGGCGCGAGCGGTTGGGCGGAGATGGACTATCTGGGCTATCGGCACGACGCCGACGCCGGCCCCGACGACACGCCCGGAAGCGCTGCCTGGGGGGATCCGATCAACCGGCGCGAAGGCAAGGGCGAGCTTCGCCACTTTCTGGACAACGTCGTGGGCTTGAGCCTCTATGGCGTTCTGCCGCCGAGCGTCGATCGTTTCCTCGCCCGCCGCATCGACGGCTGGCCGGCCCTGGACACGGGCTCGTCCGCGGCCTTCCTGCAGTCTCAGCGTCGACGCCAGACACTGCTGCGCCAGCTCACCGCGGACGGGGGACATCTGGGCGCGAACGGCAAGCTTGCGGGGGCATTGCTCTACCCCACCCGCCGCGAGGCCGCGGACAGTGCCCGTCGTTACCGGCAGGTGGTGGCCACCCAGCGCTACGATCTTGGCAAGGACGTCTTTCCAACGACACCGCCCACCTTCCGCTACTTCCGCCCGGAAGGCACGGATTACACCCACCAGGACGGTCGAGCGTACCAGGACGGGGAAGTGGTTGTGGATCGGCCGGTGGATAAGGATTCCCGCAACATCACCTACGGGGTTGGCACCGCCGCGACCTTGATCGACCCAGCGCTGCCGTTTGCGGACGGCGGGACTGCAAACGCCGGCTACCTGCCGCTGCTGCAGTTCGAGATTCCCTGAGGACTCTCTTCGGTCAGTGTGTGCACCGGGCCCGGAACTGTGTCTCGGGCTCTCGCCGGCGACGCTCAGACGGGTTGCGAGACGATGCCGAGCGCCGCCGCAGCGAGCACCGTGACCACGACCACCAGCCAGGGCGGCACTCTCCAGGCCGTAAGCAGGATGAAGGCGGTCAACGCGACGGCGAAATCCGATGGCGACGCCACCGCGCTCGTCCATACCGGATGATAGAGCGCAACACCCAAGATGCCGACCACCGCAGCGTTGGTGCCGGCCATGGCGGCGCGGGCACCGGCATAGTGACGCAGCCCGTCCCAGAACGGGAGCGCGCCCATCAACAACAGCATGCCCGGCAGAAAAATGCCGAGCAGTGCGATGCTCGCGCCAAAGACCGCGCCCGGTCCCGGCTCCACGATTGCACCGAGGTAAGCGGCAAAGGTAAACAGCGGACCGGGCACCGCCTGCGCCGCGCCATAGCCGGCGAGGAAAGCGTCGCTGCTCACCCAGCCGGGATCGACCACCCGCGTCTCAAGCAGCGGCAGCACCACGTGCCCACCGCCGAAGACCAGGGCGCCAGCCCGGTAGAAGGCCTCGAACAGCGCGAGCCCCGGCAGGGACGACAAGGCGGCGATCGCGGGTAGTCCGAGCAACAACAGCAAGAACAACGCGAGGAGCAGCATCCCAGCGCGCCGGGAGATCGAAATAGGCATGTGCCCGGCGGCACCCTGATCGACCCGGCGACACCAGAGCGTCCCGGCGACAGCCCCTGCGGCGATGGCGGCAATCTGTCCGAACGCGGTCGGCACGAATACGACGACCAGCACGGCAGCGAGCGCGATCGTCGCCCGTTCCCGGTCGGGCGCGAGCGTGCGAGCCATCCCCCAGACCGCCTAGGAGACGCCCGCAACCGCCCCACGCTTGAGCACATGGATCAACACCTTCCCAAGCGGGACGGCCAAGGCATCACAACGGACAGAGACAGCCCCCACAAGCGAGGCCAACGGCAGCGTGAACGCTGCCCAAGCCAGCAGGGCGCCGGCCAAGCCGCCGCGCAAGTACCCGAGCGCAAACCCCACCTGGCTGCTCGCCGGTCCCGGCAGGAACTGGCACAAGGCGACCAGGTCCGCATAGGCGGTCTCGCTCAGCCAGCGCCGGCGCAGCACCAGCTCTTGGCGAAAGTAGCCCAGGTGGGCGATGGGGCCGCCGAAGGCCGTCAGCCCGAGCTTGAGAAAGGCGCCGAAGACCTCGCCCGGGCTGCCTGGCCTTTGGTCTTGTGGCTGATCGATCTGGTCTTCGACCATGGGCTGAGTCGCGTATCGTTTGAGTTTGTCCGCTGTTCATGAAAAATACAGCCTTATGCTGACGGCGATCGAAGCAACCGACGTCTTTGCGGCCCTGGCCCACGACACCCGCCTGCGCACCCTCATGCTGCTGGCGGAGCACGGCGAGCTCTGCGTCTGCGAGCTGACCCACGCCATCGGCGTAAGCCAGCCGCACCTTTCGCGCCACCTGGCTCAGCTGCGCGAGACCGGCCTCGTCGCGGACCGCCGCGCTGGCGTCTGGATCTACTATCGCATCAACACCCAACTCCCCTCCTGGACGCAACGGGTACTGCGGGAGACGCATGCGGGCCTGTGCGACACCCGACCCTTCGCTGAGGATTCCGCAGCCTTGAGCGCGATGCCGAATCGCCCCGACGCGCCGCGCTGCGCCTGAGCGCGCCGACCCGGCCAAGCTGACACCGCAGCGGCGTTGCGGCGCCGACCCCGGAGATCCCGCCTTCTCAGCTATGTGGGCCGACGGCGCTGTCTGCCGCGGCAACATATTCGTAATTTCATATATCTGTTTTTTCGTATACCCTGCTCCCACATTCACCACTGTCCGCAACCCAGGAGACACCGATGGGCTCCCGCGCGACCATCACCCTGCTCGCCTCGGCCACCGCGGCTGCCTTGCTGCTCAGCGCCTGCGAGCAGGCGCCGGAGACCAGCTCGACCCCACCCAGGACGGATGCGACAGCCGCCGTGAGCGGCGCGGGCTCGTCCTTCGCGGCACCGATCTTCAAGCACTGGCTGGAGCAGTACGGGGCCGGGCATCCAGCGCTGGCGCTGAGCTACGACTCCATCGGCAGCGGCGCGGGCATCGAGCGATTCTTGGCCGGCAGCGTGGACATCGGCGCCACCGACGCGCCGCTGGCCTCGGATGATGCAGCCCAGATCGAGGGCAGCTTTGCGCAGCTCCCCATCACCGGCGGCATGATCGCCATCGCCTACAACCTGCCGGGCGTCGACGGGC
>NZ_JAIFKJ010000032.1 GCF_019695415.1 Thiohalocapsa sp. | reverse complement strand
CCCAAAGTCAAACGCGTTGCCGCCACCTGCGCCGCCCTACATGGTAAATCCGGCCGGGTGATTCCGTCGTCGAACCAAGCAGTTAGCGCCAGTGCCGCACGGGCTCGGGAAGTACCCCTCATCCCCCCCTTGGAGGCCGAGAATGGTCAGCTGCGGGCCAAGCTGGCGTGTTTCAACCGTCAAATCTTCGTGCGCAAGTCCGAGAAGCAGATCTCGTTGAATGTCGACCAGCAGAGCCTGTTTGCCGCGGAAGTCCCGCCTCAGGCACCCGCCGATAATGCGGGCAAGCTCGTGCGTGCACACCGGCGCCGCACGCAGCGTCGCGGTGACGAGGTCAACGACAGTGGCCTGCGCTTCGATGAGACGGTACCGCAGACCGTCATCCACGTACCGGCGCCGGAGCTGACCGGCGACGAGGCTGAGCAGTACGAGGTCATCGGATACAAGGACAGCACGCGCCTCGCGCAGCTGCGCAGCATCTTCCGGGTACTGATCTATCGCCGACCGGTCGTGCGCCACAAGGGCGAGGCATCCGTCCGCGTTCCCGCGGCACCGGCGGCCGTGCTGGAAGGCTGCTACGCCGATGTTTCCCTGCTTGCCGGCCTATTAGTCGACAAAGCCGTGTACCACTTACCGCTGTATCGTCAACATCAGCGGTTGCTCAACAGCGGCATCCAGCTCAGTCGCTCGACCCTGCTCAACTACATGACGCGCAGCATTGCGCTACTCGAGCCGATCTATCAGGCCCAACGCCAGAGTGTGCTCCAAAGCGCGGTGCTTGCCATGGATGAAGTGCCGATGAAGGCCGGGCGCAAAGCACCGGGCAAGATGAAACAGACCTACTTCTGGCCGATCTATGGTGACAGCGATGAGGTCGTGTTCACCTGGTCTACCGGTCGCAGCCATCAGCACGCTGTCGACCAGCTCGGCGGCTTCAGCGGCACTTTGCTCACCGACGGCTACGACGCCTATGTGCGTGCGACCGCCAAACTGAACGCGGCGGATCAGGACATCACCCACGCCAACTGCTGGGCGCATGGCCGCCGTGGTTTCGAACGCGCGCTGGCTATGGAACCTGCCTTGGCGCAGCACGGCTTGGATCGCATTGCCGAGCTTTACCAGATTGAGGCCACGATCCGCGCTCGCGAGTACTCATCCGATGAGGTCGCTGCATGGCGGCAAAAATACAGCGTACCGATCGTCGATACCTTCTTCGACTGGGTTGCGGAGCAGCGCCAGCGGCCTGAGCTGCTGCCCTCGAATCCGCTGAGCAAGGCGCTGGTCTACGTGGCCGAGCGCGAAGCCGCGTTGCGCGTGTTTCTTGAACAGCCCCATGTGCAGATAGATACCAACCACCTGGAGCGGGCGCTGCGCGTGATTCCACTGGGGAGGAAGAATCACCTGTTCTGCTGGAGCGAACTCGGCGCCGAGCAGCTCGGAGTATTGCAGAGTCTGATGGTCACCTGTCGCCTGCATGACACCAACCAGTACGATTATCTTGTCGATGTCCTGCAACGCGTAGCCTGCCATTCGGCAAAGGAATTGGCAGCGCCGACCCCCCCGCTGTGGAAGACGCCCTTTACCACCCACCCCACGCCCCCCGCTGTTCAGCCCCCCCCACCTTCCCT
>NZ_JAIFKJ010000008.1 GCF_019695415.1 Thiohalocapsa sp. | reverse complement strand
TCACGGGGGGGGGCACGGGGCCACAACCGGGCGGGGCGCTCACCGGGGGGGGGCTCGGGCGTGTGGTGCGGGCGATCAAGAACCAGCGCTGGGGGCCGGACTGGTTGTGGCGGCGAAACGTGGCCTGCGTGGCGCTGATGTCCCGGGCTGGCCTCCGCATCGGAGAGGCCTTGGCCCTGGACCGCGACGATGTGACCCTCAATGAAACCTCGGGGTGGGTCATGATACGTCAGGGGAAAGGATTGAAGGAACGGCGCGTGCCCTTGTCGAACCGGGCGCGAGCGGCCCTCGTGGATTACCTGGAGGTGCGACCAGAGCAGGTGGACACGCCAGCCCTATTCCTCACCAAGAACTGGAACCGGCTCAGCAAGCGACCGGTACAGCGGATGGTCAAGAGCGCCGCCGGTCGGGCCGGGATTGAGCGGAAGACGACCTGTCACGTGCTCCGTCATACTTTCGCCACGCGCTTCCTGGAGAAGGGCGGGGACTTGGCCACGCTGCGCGATATCCTGGGGCACGCGAATCTATCGACCACCTCGCGTTATTTGCACTCGAACGCCCGGAAGATGCAGCAGATGGTGGAGGATCTGTGATGGAGGGTAGATGGCTGGAGAGTTACTTTTTAACTCTTGTGCTTGCAATGCCTGGGCGTATTCTTTCTCCATCCAGTTCGATCAGTGGCAAGCCAGCCTCAAGGCCAGTGGCTGGCCCTTCCTATGGACAAAGCCTATTCGTACACCTTTTCCTCACTCCGATCCGCTTCCGGCGCGTCCAATTCCACGTCCCGACCGCCCATCCCGCCGGATAGCACTTGCTCATAATACTCGTGCTGGATGATCAGATCCATCACTTCGTTGGTCCCGGTCCAGATCATGATCAGTCTCGTGTCGCGCAACAGTCGCTCAATAGGGTAAACATCAGTGTAGCCGATACCACCGAGGATCTGCATTGCGTGATTAACCACCTGCCAGGCGGCCTCGGTGGCGAACTTCTTCGCCTCGGAGACCAACCGGCGGGAGCGACCAGGCTCATCGCCGTCGTCCACGCTACGGGCCGCGCCGTAGACCAGCCCACGAGCGGCATCCAGCTGGGTGATCGAGTCGGCCACCTTGAAGCTGACCCCCTCGAAGCAACGGATCTTCCTCCCAAAGGCATGCCGCTTGTCGGAGTAGCGAGCCGCTACTTCCAACGCTGCTCGCCCCATACCGATGGCCCCGGCGGCGCTGGTCATCCGCTCTGGAATCATCATCCGATAGAATATCTCATCCGCACCGTTCTCGCGCCCGATCAGATTCTCGGCGGGCACACGTGCATCGCGAAAGATGAGACGCCCTGTGCCGCCACCTCGGGTGCCCAGAAGTCCGTACAAGTACTCCACCTCAACCCCGTCTCCTCGCTCCAGGATGAAGGCGCTGACGCCCGCGCGAGATGACGCTGCCGGATCGGTGCGGGCGTAAACCAGAAAGAAAGCCGCCTCGGCCGCGCCGACGATGAACCGCTTCTGACCACGCAGGATGTAATAATCACCCTCCCACTGTGCCTCGGTGGTGGTGCCGAAGAAGTCCGATCCACCGCGCGGCTCTGTGAGCGCTTCGGCGGCGATCTTCTCGCCGCTCAGAAGCGGTGTCAGCC
>NZ_JAIFKJ010000234.1 GCF_019695415.1 Thiohalocapsa sp. | reverse complement strand
TGCTTCTTGCGTGCTGGCCGGTCAGATGTGTATACTGGAACGATCGGGAACATCGTGCGCAGTCCCCCCCCCAGGCTCCCCCCTAGTCCACCCCCTAAGCCGGGCGAGCCACCGGCACAGCGGATCACGACAGCAGCTTGGGTGATGCACTGTCGTCTCAATGGCCCGTCGATGCGGGGCTGTGGGATGAGATTGCCACCAAACTGGACCTCGCCCGGGCCTATATCGAGATGGAAGATACCGACGCGGCGCGCCCTCTCCTGGAGGAGGTTGTGCAGGAGGGCAGCGCACAGCAGCAGGCCGAGGCCCAGGCCATGCTTGCGAGGATCGGTTGAGGCCGGGGCGCGTGGGTGGTAAGACGGCAGCAGACCACGCAGTGCGCCGCCATCTGAGAGCTCCAAGCCATTGCTGCCCCATTACCCGCGTATCGATCCCTGGCTAAGCAGGCCGTACCCATCCGCGCGCGAGTGCCAGCCCCGTATTCGCCGACACGCTGTCTGGTTGGCTGCTCCTGGAGCTACGTCGGAGCGACGATATAGTGCGTCCTTGCGCGCGCGTCTGAGCTGTTGGGTCCTCCCCGCCGCCGCCGCTGTCCATCGAAGTCGTCATGGCCGGGCATGATGCCGGCGCGCCTGGCCGCCGGACCAGGCGCATCGCCATGGGCGTCGAGTACGACGGCGGTGCCTACAGCGGCTGGCAGCTCCAGCACCACGCCGACACGGTGCAGGCGCGGCTCGAGGTCGCCGTTGGCCGTGTCGCCGCTGCGCCGGTGCGGGTGCATTGCGCCGGGCGCACCGACGCCGGCGTGCATGCGACAGGCCAGGTGGTGCATTTCGACACCCAGGCCTCGCGCAGCTCCCGCAGCTGGGTGTTGGGTGCCAACAGCAACCTGCCGGATGACATCGCCGTGCGCTGGGCGCAGGAGGTGGCGCCGGACTTTCATGCCCGCTTCAGCGCCACCGGCCGCCATTACCGCTATCTCATCCTATGCCGGCCGACCCGCTCGGCCCTGTGGCGGGGACGGGCGGTCTGGACTCACAAGACGCTCCATCTTGCCCGCATGCGCACAGCCGGCTCGCTGCTGGTGGGCCGGCACGACTTCACCAGCTTCCGCGCGCTCGCCTGCCAGGCGAAGAGTCCGGTGCGCACCCTGCGCTACCTGCGCCTTGGCCGGCGTGGCGAGCTGCTGACACTCGAGGTCGGCGCCGATGGCTTCCTGCACCATATGGTGCGTAACATCGCCGGCGTGCTGATGGCCATCGGCAGCGGTGAGGCATCGATCCAATGGGCGGCGGAGCTGCTGGCGGTGCGCAACCGTGCTTTCGGCGGTGTGACGGCGCCGCCCCATGGACTCTATCTCGCCGGCGTGGACTATCCGGCGCATTTTCAACTGCCGCCGCTGGGCGACGCGGCCGGTCCGCCTGTGCTGTAATGGCCGTTTCGGCAGCAGCTGCCCGCCCCGTTCTGGACGCAAATGGCCGCATGCATTCGGATGGCGTGCCCTAAGACAGCTCCCGCTTCCGACCATGCGAACACGCGTAAAGATTTGTGGTCTGACCCGCGAGCAGGACGTCGACGCCGCCGTCGCGGCGGGCGCCGATGCCATCGGGTTCGTGTTCCATGCGCCAAGTCCGCGGGCGGTCAGTATCGAGGCGGCAGCGGCGCTGGCAGCCCGGGTGCCGGCTTTCGTCAGCATCGTCGGGCTGTTCGTGGATGCAGACTCCGCGGTCATCACCGAGGCGGCGCAGCGTGTGCCGCTGGACCTGCTCCAGTTCCATGGGCACGAGCCGCCCGGGGCCTGTGACGGCTTTGATCGACGCTGGATCAAGGCCTTGGCGATGCGCGAGGGCATCGACGTGGAGGCCGCGGCAAGGGATTATCATGGCGCAGCGGCCCTGTTGCTGGACACGTATGATCCAGCCTTGGCCGGCGGCACCGGCCGGTGCTTCGATTGGGACCGGGTGCCCCCGACTCTGGCGCCCCAGATAATCCTCGCAGGCGGCCTCGCCGCCGACAACGTGGCCGAGGCCATTGCCTGCGTGCGGCCCTATGCCGTGGACGTGAGCGGCGGCGTCGAGGCCGCAAAGGGCCGCAAGGATCAACGCAAGATCAACGATTTCATGCAGGGGGTACGCAATGGCGACCGTCGCCGATGAGATGCACGAGCAGCACGCCGCGCAGGCCAAGCAGACCGGCTACCACTATCCGGATGCAAACGGCCACTTCGGCCGTTACGGCGGCCGCTTCGTGCCCGAGACGCTGATGCACCCGCTGGCGGAGCTGACCGAGGCCTACGAGCACTATCTCAAAGACCCCGCCTTTCTCGCCGAGCTGGACAACGACCTGCGCGACTATGTCGGCCGCCCGTCGCCGCTCTACCACGCCGAGCGCTGGAGCCGAGAGCTCGGCGGGGCGCAGATCTTTCTGAAGCGCGAGGACCTCAACCACACCGGCGCGCACAAGGTGAACAACACCGTGGGGCAGGCGCTGCTCGCCAAGCGCATGGGCAAGACCCGCATCATCGCCGAGACCGGCGCCGGCCAGCACGGTGTGGCATCGGCCACGGTCGCCGCGCGCATGGGTCTCGAATGCGTCGTGTACATGGGCGAGGTGGACGTGGCCCGCCAACAGGCCAACGTTTATCGTATGCGCCTACTCGGTGCCGAGGTGGTGTCGGTCAAGTCCGGCTCGCGCACCCTCAAGGATGCGCTCAACGAGGCCATGCGCGACTGGGTCACCAACATCGACAACACCTTCTACATCATCGGCACCGTCGCCGGGCCACATCCCTATCCGGCCATGGTGCGGGACTTTCAGGCCGTCATCGGCCGCGAGACCCGCACCCAGACGCTCGAGCGCGCCGGGCGGCTCCCGGACGTGGTAATGGCTTGTGTCGGCGGCGGCTCCAATGCCATCGGGCTCTTCTACCCGTTTATCGATGACGCCGATGTGCGCATGATCGGGGTCGAGGCGGGCGGCGAGGGGCTCGCCACCGGGCACCATGCGGCACCGCTGTGCGCCGGCACCCCCGGCGTGCTGCACGGCAACCGTACCTATCTGATGGAAGACGAGGACGGCCAGATCGTCGAGACCCATTCCATCTCCGCCGGGCTGGACTACCCGGGTGTCGGCCCCGAGCACGCCTGGCTCAAGGACACGGGGCGCGCCGAGTATGTCGCCGTGAGCGACGGCGAGGCCCTGGCAGCATTCCATGGGCTTACCCGCACCGAGGGCATCATTCCGGCACTGGAGACCAGCCACGCGCTGGCCTATGCGGCCAAGCTCGCGCCCACCATGCGGCGGGACCAGACCATCGTTATCAATTTGTCCGGGCGCGGCGACAAGGACATGGACACCGTTGCGCGGCTGGATGGGATCGTGCTGTGAGCCGTATCGCTGAGCTGTTTGAGCGCCTACGGGATGAGGGCCGTACAGCGCTGATTCCATTTGTCACCGCAGGTGACCCCAATCCGGATGTCACTGTGCCGCTAATGCACCGGATGGTGGCCGCCGGCGCTGATCTCATCGAGCTGGGGGTACCCTTTTCTGACCCGATCGCCGACGGGCCCGTGATTCAGCGCGCCACCGAGCGGGCGCTCGCCGCGGGCGTGCGCCTGCGCGACGTGCTGGACATGGTGCGGGCCTTCCGCGCCGAGAACAGCACCACCCCCGTGGTGCTCATGGGCTATCTCAACCCCATCGAGATCATGGGCGCCGAGACCTTTGCCACCGAGGCCGCTGCCGCCGGCGTCGACGGCACCTTGGTGGTAGACGTCCCACCGGAAGAGGCGGCGGACCTTGCGGGCCTGCTGCGCCCGCAGGGCCTGGACCTGGTGTATCTGTTGGCGCCAACATCAGACGCCGAGCGTATTGCGCGCATCGCCGGGGTGGCGTCTGGCTTCGTCTACTATGTCGCGGTGAAGGGCGTCACAGGCGCCGGCAACCTGGATATCGACGCCGTCGGCGGCAAGCTCGAAGAGATCCGTGCTCAGATCCCGCTGCCGGTGGGGGTGGGCTTCGGCATCAAGGACGGCCCGAGTGCCGCCAGGGTGGCAGCGGTTGCCGACGCGGTCATCGTGGGCAGTGCCATCGTGCAGCGCATGGAGGCGTTGATGGAGCAGCCGGCGCGCATCCCGGACGCCGTCGCTGATTTCCTACGCGCGCTCCGGCAGGCAATCGATGCGGTGGACGCCGGCAAGGAGGGCGCATGAGTCGGCCCAAGGGCGATGCCGTGAGCTGGTTCGAGAAGCTGATTCCAAGCCGCATCCGCACCGAGGCCAACAACAAACGGGCGGTGCCGGAGGGGCTGTGGGACAAATGCCCCGGCTGCAACGCGGTGCTCTACCGTGCGGAGCTGGAGCGCAACCTGGACGTCTGCCCCAAGTGCAATTACCACAACCGCATTGGCGCGCGGCGGCGGCTCAACCTGTTCCTCGACGACGAGCCCGCCGATGCGCCGGTCGAGGAGATCGGCGCCGAGCTCGAGTCAGTGGATCCGCTCAAGTTCAAGGATCTAAAAAAATATCGTGAGCGCCTGTCTCAGGCGCAGAAGCAGACCAGCGAGCGCGAGGCCCTGGTGGTGATGCGCGGCACGCTCAAGCGCATGGCCTGCGTGGCGGCGGCGTTTGAGTTCCGCTTCATGGGCGGCTCCATGGGGTCGGTGGTGGGCGAGCGCTTCGTGCGCGGCGTGGAGGCCGCGATCGAGGACAATGCCGCCTTGGTGTGCTTTTCCGCCAGCGGTGGCGCGCGCATGCAGGAGTCGCTGTTCTCGCTGATGCAGATGGCCAAGACCAGCGCCGCGCTCGGCCGGCTGCGCGAGCGTAAGCTGCCCTTCATCTCGGTGATGACCGATCCAACCATGGG
>NZ_JAIFKJ010000252.1 GCF_019695415.1 Thiohalocapsa sp. | reverse complement strand
GTTTTCGCGAGTTGGCACCAGACCCGCCTGCGGAGGGTTTCGCTGCGCCTAAGGAGATGCCGATTTATTGGGCATCCTGCCCCGAACAGGAAGCGCCAATCAATCGGCGCTTCCCGAATTCACCCGCCGCGCCTCACGGCCCACCGGCGGCCTGCGCGGTGGCCTCCAGCAACGGCAACAGCTCAGGCCAAACATTGTCCAGCAGCTGCGGCTGCGCGGCGGCGGTCGGATGCAGACCGTCCCCCTGCATCAGTCCGCGGTGCTCGGCCACACCGGCCAACAGCCGGGGCACGAGGGCTGCACCAGTCACCTCGGCGACGTCCGCAAAGACCTGCTGGAACTGTTCCGCATAGGCGCTGCCGTAATTGGGCGGCAGACGGACACCGGCCAGCAGCACCCGTGCACCCGCCGCCTGGGCCTCGCGCGTCAAGGCCTTCAGGGCCGCGGCAATGCGCTTGGGCGGGAAGCCGCGCAGGCCGTCATTGGCGCCCAGCTCGATGATCACCACCGCAGGCGCGTGCTCCTTGAGCAGCGCCGGCAGCCGCGAGCGCCCGCCGGCCGTGGTCTCGCCGGAAATACTGGCATTGACGACGTGGTGCGGCAGACCCTGCTCCGCAATGCGCGCCTTGAGCAGGCTCACCCAGCCCTGATCTAGCGCAGTCCCGAAACTGGCGCTCAGGCTGTCCCCCAGCACCAAAACGGTCGGCGCTGCCCCTGACTGTGCCGACGCCGCCGCGGTGCACAGCACCGCCACTGCAACCAAGAACGAGCGCCAGAGCGACGCGCAGCATACGCAAGGAGATCGCATGAATACCCCAGAGATCCTGTGCCGTGCCGATGGGCTGGCCAAGCATGTTAGCGGCCCAGGCGGGCGGCTGACCATTCTGCATGGTCTCTCCCTCGACGTCGCCGCAGGTGAGGCAGTGGCTATCGTCGGCGCTTCCGGCAGTGGCAAGTCCACGCTGCTGGGCCTGCTCGCCGGCCTGGATGCCCCGAGCCAAGGCGAGGTTGAGCTCTGCGGCGCCCGCCTGTCGTCCTTGGACGAGGACGGGCGCGCGGCCTTGCGCGGCGGGCGCGTCGGCTTCGTGTTCCAGAACTTCCAGCTGCTGCCCACCCTGACCGCCTTGGAGAATGTCTCCCTGCCGCTGGAGCTGGCCGTGGCTGGAGGGCCTGCAACCGGTGAGGCCAACGGGCCGGGCAACGGCGCTGTGCGCGCAGACGTGAGCCTGCACGGCACGGATCCCACCCGTGTGGCGCGCGACGCCCTCGAGCGCGTCGGACTCGCGGCCCGCGCCGGCCATTATCCCCGTCAGCTCTCCGGCGGCGAGCAGCAGCGGGTAGCCATCGCCCGCGCCTTCGCGCCCGGGCCGCAGATCCTGTTCGCGGACGAGCCCACCGGAAACCTCGACCTCGCCACCGGCCGCCGCATCATCGACCTGCTGTTCGCGCTGCGCGCGGACGCCGGCCCCGCCTTGGTGCTGGTGACACCCGACGAGGCCCTCGCCGCCCGCTGCGCCCGCCGCCTCCGCATGCAGGACGGCCATCTCGCGACCCCGCCCTCCGCGCCGACCCCGTGCCCCCACCAACCCGCACCCCCCCGCCCCCCACCAACCCGCTCACACCCACCCCAACCC
>NZ_JAIFKJ010000107.1 GCF_019695415.1 Thiohalocapsa sp. | reverse complement strand
CAGCTACCGCCGCTCCGAGGACGTCGTGGATGCCGTCGGCGGCGTCACCGTCGTCCGCGACGAGCAACGGGTAGAGGCGGATCAGCTGCGCTACGACCGCAGCCGGCAGACCGTGCCGAGCCCTGACGACACCTACCTGGAGTACCCCCAGCTGCGGCTGGTGGGTGCGGGCGCCGACGTCAATCTGGACACACAACAGGGACGCATCGACGCACCGCGGTTTCGTCTGAGCGGACCGCTCAATGTGCGCGGCCGGGCAGACACCGCCTATGTGGTGAGCCCCACACGCACGGCGTACCGCGACATTCTCTACACCAGCTGTCCGCCGGGCAGTAACGCCTGGTCACTGCGGGCCAGCCAGCTCAAGCTGGATCAGGAGGCCGGCGTCGGCGTCGCGCGGGACGCACGGGTGCGTATTCGGGGTATGCCCCTGCTTTACACGCCGTACCTGCGCTTTCCTATCGACGACCGCCGCCGCAGCGGCTTTCTGGTGCCCTCCGTCGGCTCGTCGCAGGACAACGGCTTCGAGCTGCGCACGCCCTACTACTGGAACATCGCGCCCAACATGGACGCCACGCTGACCCCACGGCTGATGACCGAGCGCGGCATCATGCTTGGCTCGGAATTCCGCTGGCTCACGCGCTCGGACGCGGGCGAGATCCGCGCCGAGCTGCTGCCGGACGACCGAGCTTACGAGGGGGATGAGCGCGTGCGCTGGGGCCTGAACGCACTGGAGGAGGGGCGATGGCTCGGGCGCCTGGTGACCCGCCTCGATTTCAACGCCGTGAGCGACGACCAATACCTGGAAGACCTTGGCAACAACATCGACGTCACCAGTACGCGCCGTCTGCGTCAGCGCGGTGACGTGACCTACTACGGCAGGGGCTGGTCCCTGCTCACGCGTCTGGAGGGCTTTCAGACCATCGACCAGGGCATCGCGCCGGAAGGCAGGCCTTATGGACGTCTCCCGCAGATCCTTTTCCGCATCAATCCCACGGAGCTGCTACCAGAGCCGGTCGCCGGTCTCACCGCGCGCCCCAACGTCAGCCTGGAAGCCGAGTACGATTTTTTCGACCACAACCACAGGGTGCACGGACAACGCTTTACCCTCACCCCGGCTTTGAGCTGGCCCTTGCAGCGCAGCTACGGCCACTTGATTCCGGGCGCGCGGCTTTACCTGTCGACCTATGCCCTGACCGACACCGAGCCGGGCTTCCCGGACGACCCGGGGCACGCGATCCCGAGCCTGGACCTTGACGGAAAGCTGATTTTCGAGCGCGAGACGGACTGGCTCGGCGAAACGGCAGTGCAGACCCTGGAGCCGCGGCTCTACTACCTTTACACGCCCTATGAGGCACAAGCCGAGACGCCGGTGTTCGACAGCTCCGAGCTCGATTTCAGCTTCGCCAACCTGTTCCGCAGCAACCGCTTCACGGGTCGGGACCGCATCGGCGATACCAATCAGGTGACAGCGGGCATCAGCTCGCGCATGCTGCGCGCGTCAACCGGTGAGGAGCTGTTCCGTCTGAGCCTGGGCCAGATCTACTACTTTGCCGATCGCCGCGTGCAGATCTCCGGGCCGCCGCAGACCGACGATACTTCGCCCTATACGGGCGAGCTCTCCGCACGGCTGTTCGAGCACTGGTTCGGGCGCGCGAGTTTCCAGTGGGACCCGGACGCCGACCAAAATGACAGCCTGCCCCGGCGCACGCTGCGTCTGGAGTATCGGGATCCGGAGCAGCGCATGCTCAACCTCGCGTATCGAACCGACTTGACGCCCGCGGAGGAGAACCGGTACGAGGATACCGATGTGTCTTTCCGCCTCCCTTTCGGCACCCAGGCGGAGTTGGTCGGCCGCTGGCTCTATTCGATGCGCCATGACGAGACCATGGACGCCTTTGCCGGGGTCGAGTTCGGCAAGTGCTGCTGGCGCCTGCGACTGCTCGGTCGGCACTTCAAGCGCCGCCCCGAGGATGCGGCCAGCACCTCGGTCATGCTGCAGGTGGAGCTCGCCGGCCTTGGTGCCATCGGCGACCCGATCGGCGATTTCCTGGAACGCGAGATTTATGGCTATTCCATCGACTGAAATCCAAGCATGGGGGGCTCGCTGGCCGCTCATCGCCTGCCTGCTGCTGGCGCTCGTCGCCACCGGTGCTGGGGCGAGCCGTCCGCTGGATGGCATCGTCGCCGTGGTGAACGACGACGTTATTGTCCGCAGCGAGCTGCAATCCGAGATCGATCTGGTACTGCCGGAGCTGCAGGCCCGCGGCGCGGCCATTCCCTCGCAGGCGGTGCTCGAAGAGCAGGTGCTCGAGCGCCTCATCCTCAAGCGGCTGCAGATGCAGCAGGCCGAGCAGCTCGGCATCCAGGTGGATGAGGAAACCCTCAACAACGCACTCAACGGCATCGCCGCTCGCAACGGCTTGAGCCTGGACGAGCTGCGTCTGACCCTGGAGCAGAGCGGCGTCGACTTCGAGAACTTCCGCGAAGATACCCGCTCCCAGATCCTCACCAGCCAGCTGCAGCAACAGGCGGTGATGCGCAACATCCGGATAAGCGAGGCGGAGGTGGATCGCTTCCTGGAACAGGAAGCGGACACCCTGATCCAACGCCGCGAGGTCAAGCTCCAGCACATCCTGGTGGCGCTGCCCGAGCGCCCGAGCGCAAACCAGCTGGCCGCAGCCCGCAGCAAGGCGCAGCGGCTGCTGCAGCGCCTGCGCAACGGCGCCGACTTCGCCAGTGTCGCCGCCGCGGAGTCCGACGGCCGCCGCGCGCTGGAGGGCGGCGACCTGGGCTGGTTCCCCATGGCCGAGGTGCCGACGCTGGCGGTGGAGGCCTCACAGACCCTGGCGAAAGGCGAGATTACCGAGCCCATCCAAAGCCCGGGCGGGCTGCACCTCATCAAGATCGCCGACATCCGCGGCGATGATCCGGAACCGGTGAGCCAGACGCAGGCCCGCCACATCCTGATCCGAACCAACGAGCTGGTCTCCGACGACGACGCACAGCGCCGACTCGAGCAGCTGCGGCTGCCCCTCGTCCGCCGGTCCTCCTTGGGCACCCTTTCCCTCTCCCCTGCCGACGACACGGGGACGGCGCTTCAGGTCGGCGACTGGGGCTTGGTGGACCCTGGTGATACTGTGCCGGAGTTCGAGGAGGTCATTGACGCGCTCGCCCCCGGCGAGGTGTGCGACCCCTTCCAGAGCCCTTTCGGCTGGCACATCGTGCAGGTGCTGGACCGACGCCAGCAGGACACGGCCGACGAGCTGCTGCGCATGAAGGCCGAGGACGCGCTGCGCCAGCGCAAGGCAGAGGAAGCCACGGAGATGTGGCTGCGCCAGCTGCGCGACGAGGCCTACGTGGATCTGCGGCTCGACACCGGGGACTACTGACGCCCGCGAGCGGCGGCGCGACTGTCAGCCTGATGACCCAAACCGCAGATCGCCCTAGGCGCATCGCACTGACCCCCGGGGAGCCCGCCGGCATCGGCCCGGACCTGTGCGTGCTGCTCGCCCAGCAGGCCCACCCGGCGCAAGTGGTGGCCCTGTGCGATCCGGAGCTTCTGCGTGCGCGGGCGGCAGCACTGGACCTGCCCCTGACCCTGCAATCACTGGAGCCAGAGAAACCACCCGAGCCGCAAATGCCCGGTGCGCTGTGGGTGGACCCGGTGGCCCAGCTGCGAACGGCGGCCGTGCCGGGGCGGCTCGATACCCGGAACGCGCCTTATGTGGTGGAGACGCTCAGCGCCGCCTGCCGGGGCTGCCTGCACGGCCGCTACGACGCGGTGGTGACGGCGCCGGTACACAAGGGCGTCATCAACGATGCCGGCCTCGCCTTTACCGGCCATACCGAGCTCTTTGCCGAGCAATGCGGCGCCAAGGCCGTGATGCTGCTCGCCGCCCCCGGCCTCAAGGTGGCGCTGGCCACCACCCATCTCCCGCTCAAGGACGTGCCGGCGGCGCTCAGCCGACAGCTCATTACGGACGTGCTTGAGACCTTGCTTCGCGACCTGCCCCGGCGCTTCGGTATCCTCGAGCCCCGCATCGCCGTCTGCGGCCTCAATCCGCATGCGGGCGAGGGCGGCCACCTGGGTCGCGAAGAAATCGACATCATCGCCCCGGTGCTGGAGCGCCTGCGTGCCGCCGGCGCCGACCTACGCGGCCCGCTGCCGGCAGATACGGCCTTTCTGCCGCCGATGCTGGCGAACACAGACGTCGTCCTTGCCATGTATCACGACCAGGGCCTGCCGGTGCTCAAGCACATGGGTTTCGGCAACGCGGTCAATGTGACGCTCGGCCTGCCCATCATCCGAACCTCCGTGGACCATGGCACGGCGCTGGACCTCGCCGGTACCGCCCGCGCCGACCCGGGCAGCCTGGCGGCGGCGCTGGCCATGGCCATCGACATGGCGGCGTGGGAAGGGGGCGCACAGGCGAGCGGCGGCAACGCCTGACAGCAAGTCGGCTCAGCGTGGATCAGCCCGCCATGCGCCGATGCACCTCCAACGCCACCGCCAGCGCCCGCAGGCCGACGGCACCGTCCACCAACGGCCGCCGACCGGTCCGCACACAATCCACAAACGCCGCAATCTCCGCGTCCAGCGGCTTCACCGGCTCCACGTCGATGCGCTCGCGGACGATCTCCGGCCGGGTTCCGCCCGGCTGCGGTACGGGCCGCGCGATGTCGAGCGTCTGGCCGACGAAGTCCAGCGACAGGTAGGCACCTGCCTGGAAGACGCGGATCCGCCGCACCGTCTGCTCCGACACGCGGCTCGAAACAATGTTGGCCACGGCACCGTCGGCGAAGGCGAGCCTCGCATTGGCGATGTCCACGTGCTCGGTGAGCACGGGCGTGCCCACAGCCCGAATCTCTGTCGGCTCGCCGCCCACCAGGCCCAGGATGATGTCGATGTCGTGGATCATCAGGTCGGAGACCACGTCCACGTCCGTCGCCCGCTCCTTGAACCCGCCCATGCGCTGAGCCTCGATGAAGCGCGGCCGGTCGATGCGCTCGGCGAGCGCCATGATGCCCGCGTTGAAGCGCTCCAGGTGGCCGATCTGCAGCGTGGCCCCGGACGCCTCGGCCAGGCGCAGGATCTCCGTCCCTTGGTCCATGTCCGGCGCCACCGGCTTCTCCAGCAGGGTGTGGATGCCCGCTTCCAGGTACGGCCGCGCAACATCCAAGTGTGCCGTCGTCGGCACCACGATGCTGACCGCGTCCACCTGCGCACGCAATGCCGCGGGGTCTGTGAAGGCTGCGCAGCCGGCCTCGGCGGCCACGGCTTCCGCGCGCCCGCGGTCGGTATCGGCAACCCCCACGAGCTCTACGCCGTCGAGACGCGAATAAATCAGGGCATGGAAACGCCCGAGATAACCGACCCCCACGACGCCGACGCGTACTGCCTGCCCCATACCAACCTCCTTTGCTGCCCTATGCCTGCTGGCCCATGATAGCTGCTTACGGCGAGCGGCTTACGGCGAGCCGCTGACGGTGGCCACACGGGCCGCGCTCGACCAAGCCCGAGCACGACCGACGAGACGGATAGAGCCACCCAATGGGCCATGATCGACTGAGCCAGACGGGGCCCTGAAATCGCCGCGAGCGCCCGCAAATCGGGCCCATGATCACCGGCATCTCCACCTGGTCCGTCCGCCATCCCATCGGCGTCGTCATGCTGACTCTGGCGGTGATGGTGCTTGGCGGCTTCGCGCTGGGCCGCCTGAACCTGGACCTGCTGCCACGCATCATCTACCCGGACGTGCGGGTGCGGGTGCTGGACCCGGGTGTGCCGGCTCAGGTCATGGAGGACGAGGTGACCCGTTTTCTGGAGGAACAGCTCGCCGTCACCGAGGGTGCGGTCGCCATCCAATCCGAGAGCCGGGAGGGGCGCAGTTCTGTGGACCTGTCCTTCCGCTACGGCGAGGACATCGACCGTGCGCTGCGAGATGCGAGCAACCGCCTGGATCAGGCGCGCCGCTTCATGCCGGAGACGATCGAGCCGCCGGTCATCTACAAGCGCGACCCCTCCCAACGCCCGGTGGCCGAGTACGTCGTGAGCTCCAACCTGCGCGATGCCGTGGAGCTGCGGGACTGGGCGGAGTACACCCTGAGCCGCTCGCTGCTGACGCTGCCCGGCATCGCCGCGGCGGAGGTGGGTGGCGGCCTGGAGCGGGAAGTTAGCGTCATAGCCGACCAATATCGCCTCGCCGGCGTCGGGCTTGACCTACTGGACCTGCGCGACAGCCTGCAGGAGGCGAACCGCGACATGCCGGCGGGTCGGCTCATGATGACCGATGGCGAAATCAGCGGGCGCATCGGCGGGCGATTGGAGACCGCCGCGCAGATCGTCGATCTGCCGCTGCCGTTGCCTGGCGGCGGGATGGACGCCACGGCTGCGGCAGGCGATGCCGGGGCCGGCAACGGCAGCCGTGCCCCGCCCGGACTGCTGCGCGTCGGGGACGTCGCCCGAGTCACGGACGGCGCCGCACCCGAGCGCCTGCGCATCCGCCTGAACGACGAGCCCGGCATCAAGCTGTCGATCCAGAAACAGCCGCTGTCGAATACGGTCGCCGTCGTCGATACCGTGGATGAAGCACTGGCGACGCTGAACGCGCAGGGTCGTATCCCACCGGACATCGCGGTGCGCAAGGTGGATGACGAGGCCCGCTACATCCGCCAAAGCCTGCGGAATGCGGCACAGGCGGCGCTCACCGGCGCCGGGCTCGCGATGCTGGTGGTCTATCTGTTTTTGGGCAGCCTACGACGCACGCTCATCATCGGCAGCGCCATGCCCATTGCGGTGCTGGTCACTTTCATCCTCATGGCAGCGTTCGGGCTCAACCTGAACATCATGACCTTGGGCGGACTCGCCCTTGGTGTCGGCATGCTGGTGGACAGCACGATCGTCATGCTGGAGAACATCCAGCGCCACCAGCGCCTGGGCGAGGCACCCGCACCGGCCGCCATCAACGCGGCCCGCGAGGTCACCAGCGCCATCGTCGCCTCCACGTCCACCAACCTCGCCGCCGTGCTCCCCTTCCTGTTTATCGGCGGGCTGGTGGGGCTGCTGTTCCGAGAGCTGATTTTCACCATCTCCGCGGCAATCCTCGCCTCGCTGGTGGTCGCCCTCACCCTGGTGCCAGCCCTCGCTGGGCGGGTGCCGGCCAGTGGCGAAGGCCGGGTTCGGCGCAGCATCGACCGCGGCGTCGGTGCTTTGCAGGCGGGCTATGCGTGGCTGTTGCGCCGTTTGCTGCCGTGGCGCTGGCTGGTGGTGGCGGGCTTCGGCGTTTGGCTCGCGCTCGCGGTGCCGGGCTTCTTCGGCGGCGAGCAGCAGTTCCTCCCGGAGCTGGACGAAGGGGACGTCCAGATCGCGCTCTGGGCGGATGACGGCATCAATGTCGAGCGCATGGACCAAATGGTGCGCCGAGTCGAGGCCATCGTCGCGGCGCAGCCGGAAGTGGACGCCGTGTTCACCACGGTCGGCGGCTGGGTGTTCGGGCGCTCGTCCTGGGAGAGCCCGAGCCGGGGCGGCATCCAGGTGTTGCTCGCGCCCGCCGCCGAGCGCGATGGGCTCTCGTCAGACGCCTTCATCGAGCGGCTGAAGCAACTGCTGAAGGCAGAGGGCATCCCGGGCCTGCGCACCTATTTCTACACCTCCGGCGTGCGCGGTATCCGCTACAACCGCGGCGACGACGACGTGAGCCTGCGCATCAAAGGGCCGGAGCTGGACAGGCTCATTGCACTGGCGGACATGGCCGTGGAGCGCCTCCAGGACATCCCGAGCCTGAGCAATGTGCAGCATTCAAACGAGGACGTGACCCGCGAGCTCTCGGTGCGCCTGGATCGCCGTCGGGCGGCGAGCTACGGGCTGGACGTGGAGGACGTTGGCGCGGTGCTGCGCTTCGCGCTGGAGGGACAAAGCGTCACGCGGCTCATCGACGGCGACCGCAGCATCGATGTGCGCCTGCGCCTGGAGCGCGCCGACGTGGGCGCCCCCGGAGACTTGGAATCCATCATCCTCTTCAGCAACACGGAGCCGCGTCGGCCCATCCGGCTCGGCGACATCGCTGCGGTGGACCTGCTGCCGCAACCGGCGGAGATCATGCGCGACCGCCAGCAACGGGTGGTGGAGATCTCTGCCTCCGTAGCCGGGGATGCGACCCTGGAGGGTGCAATCTACGACGCGCTGGCGTCGCTCGCAGATCTGCCGCTGCCCCGCGGCTATACCCTGTACGAGGCGGGGGCGCTTGAGACGCTGCAGCAAGGCCGCGATTTGGGTCGCGTCCTGTTGGCGTTGGCGCTGTTCCTGGTGTTGGTGGTCATGGCGGTGCAGTACGAGTCCTTGCGCAACCCGCTGATCATTCTGTTGTCCGTGCCCTTCGCGCTCATCGGCGTGGTGCTTGGGCTGGGACAAACCGATACGCCTGTATCCATGCCGGTCTGGCTCGGCCTCATCATGCTGGCCGGCATCGTCGTGAACAACGCCATCGTGTTGGTGGAGTTCATCGAGCTGCGCCGCCGCGATGGGCTGGCGATGCCGGATGCGATCGTCAGCGCCGCGGGTCTGCGGCTGCGACCCATCCTGATGACCACGCTGACCACGGTCTTCGGCATGCTGCCGCTCGCGCTCGCCGTTGGCGAAGGCTCGGAGATGCTTCAGCCGCTCGCCATCGTCATCGTCTGGGGGCTCGGCTTCTCGCTCTTGGTATCTTTGCTGCTGGTGCCGATGATTTATCGGATTCTGGGCCGGCACGGGGGCCCTGCGGCTGAGATGTCTGCGGCCGGCGAGCCCGTGGGGGCGCCGAACGGCTGACCTGCGTCAGCACACCCGCCGAGCTACGCGGCGCCTGTTCAGGCTTGCCGCAAGGCCCGAAAAAGGCATTATTTGGGCGGCGCGGGCGGCTTGGCGCGGATGCCGGCGGCGTCACGGACAAAGCTCGGGAAGTCCGGGTTGGTCCAGCCGTCCGGGGCGAGCTTCTCGGCCGGCGGGCGCAACCGGGACGTGTAGTCGAGCACCGCGGACTGCTCCGCCGCGGTGAAGCCCTGAATCTGCTCCGTCATTTTGGAATCCGCGTTGCGCCGCTCGCCGCTTGCGATCTGCTCGAACTGGCGCATCAGATAGGCATAGTGCTGCCCCGCCAGCGCGGGGATGTGCTCGCGCATATCGCCCTCGCCCTCTGGACCATGGCAATCCACACAGTGCTCCTGGTAGAGGCTCTCACCGAGCGCCAGGTCCGTGCCGGGGCCGAGTCCGTTGTGCGGCGTCATGGGCAATTGCGCCACATAAGCGGCGACGTCGGCCAGCTCCTGCGGCCCGCCGAGGATGCTCGGCACCGAGAACGGATACATGAGCGGGTTGGCGCGGTTGCCGGCGCGAAAGTCCGCCAACTGCTTGATGATGACGGTGCGCAGCTGCCCCGCGACCTGCGGATAGGTACCGTCCGTGCTCCCCCAGGCCTCCGGCAGGTGGCACACCGCGCAGGTGAGGTATACCCGTCGGCCATTCTCAGGGTCCGGCGTCAGCGCCATGACGGCGTCGTATTCCGCCTGCGCCACGGCTGCTGGGTCATCAGGCGTTTCTGCCGCCGCAGGCGTCTGCGCAAGCACCGGCAGGGCCATGAACGCTAGCAACAACAGCCAATAGCCGACTTGGCTTGGGACCCGATCTGCGGCGGCGGCATCCATCCGCGGTCGAGCTGGCGAGCACGATGGCCTCGCTGCGTTGTGGAAAGCTGCAGGCATGCTGTCCTCCGGTGGCAGGTGTGGCCCGCCTCTGCGGTGCGGGTCCATTCTCATCAATGCGCAGTATCGCATCCGCTCCCCCTGATGTCTGTGCCGGCCCAGCCGGCGCACGACAGAGAACGGCACCGCTGACATGGGCGACCGGCAACCGGTACCATGAGAAGTCGGACGCAGTGGAGCGGTCAATGCATGATATCCGGAACCCAAACTGGCACAGCCGCGGTCAGAGCGACACGGTCCCGCGCAGCAACATGAATCCGCCGCCGCAGCCCGACGGGGACGGCCGCCCCGAGGGCCTGGCAGAGCCGGTACAGCGACGCCGAAGCCCGCGCATCAGGCGCACGCGAAGCTCCAGCAGCAGTCGCCGCAAGATTCGGCGGCTGCGCTTACTGGCAGCCCTGCTGGCAGCGGGCTTGGTAGTGAGCGCCATGCTTGCCGTCATGCTCTCGTTTCACGTCAACCGCCTAAGCCGCAACGAAGCGCAGCTCAGGGGCGCTCAACAGCAGCTCGAGGGCGAGCTCGCCCAGGCCAACGCGCGCATCACCGAGCTCACGAACGACGTGCGCATTCTGCTCGCCAACCGCGTTCCCGGCATCGAGGAGCTGGTCTTCGCCCGGCAGATCGAGCTGAACGACCAGTACGTCAAGAACATCACCTTCGTGCAATCCGGGCTGGGCAACGAGCGCACCGTCGAGTTCAGCGCCGTGCTGCACAACGGGCGCACCGGCCCGGTCCTGCCCAGGGTCACCATCGTGCTGTTCGACGAGGCCGGCCTCCAGACCGGCATCGCCCGGCTCGACAAGAGCCAGACCATCACCCCCGCCGACATCCCCGAGCTGCAGCCCGGCGAGACTCGCACCTATTCGGCTCCGATCGACCTCTCCCGCCAGACGCCATCCAAGTACTTCGTCGTCGAAGTTCGCTGAGCGCAGCCGGGCTTAGCCCCCACGGCGATCACCACCCAGCCCACGGCGATCACCACCCAGCCACCAGGGCATCCACCCACAGCGCATCCCCATAACGGCGCGGCTCAGCGCCGCGTAGCCGGCGAGTTGTCCACAGGACATGCACAGGCTGCCAACGCGTTGGCCACCGGGTTGGGCACAATATATTGTGGTTGACAGGTCCATCTGAACATATATATTCCTGACCTCATCGCTGGGAGCTCAAGTTGCTCGCGCTGCGACGCCAGGCGCCTGCACGCATCGAGCTCCGGCTGACCCCCAAGAAGACCGGAACCAGCCAGAGGAGAACCGCCCATGGCCGCCGCAACGTCTGTCGAGAACCCGAACCCCGAGCAGCCGGATCAGACCGCAGCAGCGGCGCACCCGCAGCCCCAGGCCACGCAGGCAGGGACCACCACAGCAGACCTGGGCGGCCACCAACCGGGCCGGGTGCAGGTCATCCGGCGCAACGGCAAGGTGACGCATTTCGACGCGAACAAGATCAAGGTGGCCATGACCAAGGCCTTTCTGGCCGTGGAAGGGGGCAGTGCCGCGGCTTCTTCGCGCATTCACGACCAGGTGGAGCGCCTCACGGAGCAGGTGGCGAGCGCCCTGACCCGGCGTCTGCCAGGGGGCGGCACCGTGCACATCGAGGATATCCAAGACCAGGTGGAGCTGGCACTCATGCGCGCCGGCGAGCACAAGGTGGCGCGCGACTATGTGCTCTACCGCGAGGCCCGCGCCCGCGAGCGCGCCGAAAAGAGCGCCGCCGAAGCTGTCGGAGACCAGGGGATCAACGTCACGCTGGCCGACGGCAGCACCCGCCCGCTGGACACCGAGCGGCTCGCGAAGCTGGTGGAAGAGGCTGCCCGCGGACTCGACGGCGTGGATGCGGAGGCCATCCTCAAAGACACGCTGCGCAATCTCTTCGACGGCGTCAAAGAGGCCGACGTCAGCCAGGCCCTGGTGATGTCGGCACGCGCGATGATCGAGCGCGAGCCCGCGTACAGCCAGGCGGCGGCGCGGCTGTTGCTGGACATCATGCGTCGTGAGGCGCTGGGCTTCCTCGACATGGCCGTCGGCGTCGAGACCCAGGCCGACATGGGCGAGCGCTATGCCGATTACTTTGCGGCCTACGTCCAGCGGGCCGGTGACCTGGAGCTGTTGGACAAGCAGCTGGCGCGCTTCGATCTCGCCCGTCTCGGCGCCGCACTCAGGCCCGAGCGGGACCTCCAGTTCACCTACCTAGGCCTGCAGACCCTCTACGACCGCTACTTCATCCACACCGACCGCGGCACCCGCTTCGAGCTGCCCCAGGCGTTTTTCATGCGTGTCGCGATGGGGCTGGCCATCAACGAGATCGACCGCGAGGAGCGCGCCATCGAGTTCTACGAGCTGCTGTCCAGCTTCGACTTCATGAGCTCGACGCCGACGCTGTTCAACTCCGGCACGCTCCGCCCCCAGCTCAGCTCCTGCTACCTCACCACGGTGCCGGACGACCTGGACGGCATCTACGGCGCCGTCAAGGACAACGCGCTGCTCAGCAAGTTCGCCGGGGGGCTCGGCAACGACTGGACCCGGGTGCGCGGCATGGGTGCCCACATCAAGGGCACCAACGGCAAGTCCCAGGGCGTGGTGCCCTTCCTGAAGGTGGCCAATGA
>NZ_JAIFKJ010000341.1 GCF_019695415.1 Thiohalocapsa sp. | reverse complement strand
CCCCCCCCGCCTCCGCCGCTCTGCGCGCCTGCCCGGCGCCGCCGGCTGCGAGCGGCTTACGGCCGCCCTCGTCCTGCTGGCCGGGCTCGGCGGCGAAGGCGCCGACCCCGCCGAGGCCCTGGCCCGCGCCGGGGTCGGGCGGCTGGCCGTCGCCGACTTCGATGTGGTCGCGCCCTCCAACCTCAACCGCCAGCTCTGTGCGCTCCACAGCACCCTCGGCCGCAGCAAGGCGGAGGTCATGGCTGCGCGCATCGCGGACATCAACCCGGAATGCCGGCTGACCATCCACGACGCATTCCTCACCGCCGACGCCATGCCGGCGCTGCTGGCCGGGGGCGGCTTCGACCAAGTCGCTGACGCCATCGACAGCTTGGCGAGCAAGGTGGCGCTGCTGGCAGCGGCCCTGGAGGCCGGCGTGCCGGTGGCGGCGAGCATGGGCGCCGGCGGCCGGCTGGACCCGACCCGCATCCATGTCACGGACCTGATGGACACCCGCGAGTGCCGCCTGGCCCGCGAAGTGCGCAAGCGCCTGCGCCGGGCGGGCCATGGCCGAGGTGTGCTGGCAGTGTGGTCCGACGAGCCGCCGCTGCCGCCCCTGCCGCCGGAGCCCACCGGCCGCGGCCGCGACCGGGCCGTCAACGGCACCATCAGCTACATGCCGGCGCTGTTCGGGCTGACCCTGGCCGGCGTCGTGGTGCGGCGACTGCTGGCGGGGCAGGGCGCAGACCGCCTCCTGCCCTGCCGCTGAGCGGGCTCGTCCGCGCTTCGGACATGACCCACGGGCATTGTCGGTCATTTCTCACACGGACTGCGGTCATCCTCCCATGATCTCCTGCAGAGGCTGCGGCTAGATTGCACCCATGCACTCCGCTGCCCTTGCTGCGCCGTCGGCCGGCAGCGGTTCTTGACTCAGACGCAGTTGAACCGGACTGGTGCGAATCATGACGAAACGGGTGGATGTGGCGGTGATCGGTGCGGGACATGCCGGTTTGAATGCGATCAAAGAGATCCGCAAGGTTACGGACGACTGGGTGCTCATCAACGGCGGGCCGCTCGGCACCACCTGCGCCCGCATCGGCTGCATGCCGTCCAAGGTCGCCATCCATCTGGCGGACACCTACAAGATGCGCGACAAGCTCGAACGCTATGGCGTTTCCGGCGGCGATGCGCTGCAGCTGAACCGACCGGCGGCGCTGGAGCACATGCGTGATCTGCGCGACACCTTCGTGGATCTGGTGCTGGCCAACACCACTGACGAGATGGACGACCAGCATCTCATCGAGGGCTATGCGGAGCTCCTCGATGCCCAGCGGCTGCGGGTCGGCGAGCAGGAGATCCACGCGAACGCCATCGTCGTCGCCACCGGCGCCCGCTCGGTGGTGCCGGATGCGTGGCGGGAGGATCTCGCCGACGGGATCCTCACCGTGGACAACGTCTTCGAGCAGGAAGAACTGCCGGCGTCCGTAGCGGTCATCGGACTAGGCCCCATCGGCCTGGAGATCGGCCAGGCCCTGCACCGGCTCGGCGTCGCCATCACCGGCATCGACCACGGCGAGCGCATCTCGCGTATCCAGGACCCGGCCTTGAACCGCGCCGCGGTGGACATCTTCCAGCGTGAGTTTCCGCTCTGGCTCGGGGA
>NZ_JAIFKJ010000202.1:5391-12363 GCF_019695415.1 Thiohalocapsa sp. | reverse complement strand
TGCTTATATTGTTTTGTTATTGTGTTTCTTTTTTGTTTACTGTCACGGGGTTTCATTGTGTGTCCACGTCTACGCTGTCTGGCAGAGGTAGATGGTTCTAATGTTTTGTGTGACGATACGGCGGCCACCGGGTCCTACACCTCTCGAGTCGTCGGCAGCGTCAGATTTGTATAAGGGACAGCGGTAGCGCGCCAGCTCAGCCTCGGCGAAGCGCAATGTCTTGGGCACCTTGCCGTCGTGGTCGCGCGGGTCGATGGACGTCACCTGCACCTGCGCGGTGCCCTGCTTGTCCATGCCGAGCTGCTTGGCGGCGGCATAGGAGAGATCGATGATGCGATCGCCGACGAAGGGACCGCGGTCATTGATGCGCACGATCAGGTGGCGGCCGTTCTCCAGGTTGGTCACCAGTGCATAGGTGGGTAACGGCAGGGTCTTATGGGCGGCGGTCATGCGGTGCATGTCGTAGCGCTCTCCACTGGAGGTCTTGCGCCCGTGGAACTTGGGGCCGTACCAGGAGGCGATGCCCCGCTCGACATGGCCGCGACTCGTGGCTTTGGGATAGTAGGTCCGCCCGAACACCACGTACGAGTGCATGTTGCCGTAGCGCGCTTTGGGCTCGACCCGCGGCTCTGCGCCGCCGATATCATCGATGCGAACGACACCCTGCTTCGGGCTGCTGCCGCACCCGGTCAGGAGCAACGGCGGCGACAAGATCAGCAGCGTGGCCAGCAGCGTCGGGGACGCCAGCGGCAAGGTTCGGCACCACGCCGTCGTTCGGCCGGACGCTGCCCTCATAGACGGGTCAGCGTGCCGCATTGTCGGTGTCCTCCTCGGCGGCGCGCGCCGCGATCTCCCGACTCAGCTGGAACGCCGCCATGGCGTAGAGATTGCTATGGTTGTAGCGGGTGATGGCGTAGAAGTTGTCGAAGCCGAGCCAGTACTCGGTATCCTCGCCGTCCAGCGCCAGCAGGGTCGCTCGGCTGTCGGCGGCCGGTTGGTCTGCACCCGTCGCGTCGTCAGGCACCACCCCCGCCGCCGCCAGCTGCGCGAGCGTCTGCTCGGGGCGCACCGGACGCTTCTCGGCAATCGGGATGCCGGCCGGCCGGCCGGCAGTGAGCAGCGCCGGCGCGGCGACCGGCGCGTCGCGCCGCCAGCCGTGCTGGGCCAGATAGTTGCCGACGCTGCCGAGGACATCGGCCGGGCTGTCCCAGAGGTCCCGGCGGCCGTCGCCGTTGAAATCCACGGCGTAGGCTCGGTAGCTCGACGGGATGAACTGGGGCATCCCGACGGCGCCAGCGTAGGAGCCCTTGGCGGTCCGCGGATCGACCTGCTCCTCCCGGGCCAGCCGTAGGAACTCGCCAAGCTCCTTGCGAAAGAAATCCGCCCGCCTGGGATAGGCAAAGCCGAGGGTGCTGAGCGCGTCCAGCACCCGGTGGCTGCCAAGGGTGCCGCCGTAGTTGGTCTCGATACCGACAATGGCGGTGACGATCTCGGGCGGCACACCATAAGCCGCCTCCACCTGATGCAGCAGATCGGCATGCTCGCGCAGGAAGGCCGCGCCGCCGCCGATGCGCTCGGGCGTCACAAAGAGCTGCCGATACTCGCGCCACGGCTTCGCCTCGTAGGGCCGATTCATGGCATCGATGATGTCCTGCTGGTAACGGGCATCGGCCATGAGGGCGGCGAGCGCGTCGGCGCCATAGCCGAGACTGCCCGCCATGTCGGCGACGAATGCCCGGCTGCCGGCGGTGTAGGCCGGTGGGGCTTCTGCGGTGGCCTGCGCGGTGGCCGCCAGCAGGGAAGCGGCGGCGATGGACAGGATGACCGACGCCCGGGGCCGGGCCGAATCGTCGGTGAAACTGGCGCTTGATTGCATGGCGGCGGCGACGTTGGCTGAAGGCACTGACAATGCACTTTGAGTATATTCTAGAAGTGATTATTTTAAAAACATTTTCTTCTCCAAGATTCGCTCGACTACAGCATCAACGCCGCCGCGCTTGGACACGCGACGGCGCGAGCCCGCTGCATTACTGCCCGCGCGCCGGTGTGGTAGCGTTGTGCCTTGACGCTTGACGAGACACCGATTGATTGGCCACCTGGCCCAAAACCGGACATCTTGCCCCGCGCAGGAAGCTCCGATAAATCGGCGCTTCCTTAACGCCCAGCCCCAAAGCCTCAAAGTCATGGCCCTCGATAGTAAAGACGTTGTAAAGATCGCCCACCTCGCCCGCCTGCAGGTTGCGGAGACCGATCTGGAAGCCTACGCCGCAGAGCTGTCGAAGATCCTCGACCTGGTGGAGCAGATGAACGCTGTGGATACCAGCGGTGTGGAGCCCATGGCGCACCCGTTGCACATGGCCCAGCGCATGCGCGCCGATGCCGTCACAGAGACAAACCAGCGCGAGGCCTTCCAGGCAATCGCGCCGGCGGTCGAAGACGGTCTCTACCTGGTGCCCAAAGTGATCGAGTAGCCGCACGCTCCCCAAAGGACCGACACTGCCCAACCACCCTACCAGCATCGCCCATGCACGACCTCCCCATTGCCGACCTCGCCGCCGGCCTGCGCGAGAAGCGCTTCTCCAGCCGCGAGCTCACCGCGCACTTTCTCGACCGAATCGAGCGCTTGGACCCGGCACTCAACAGCTGCATCACGGTGGACCACGATATGGCGCTCACCGTTGCAGACGCCGCCGACCGTCGCCTCGCCGCAGGCGATGCCGGACCCCTCACCGGTATCCCGATCATCCACAAGGACATCTTTCTGACCAAGGGCGTGCGCACCAGCTGCGGCTCGCGGATGCTGGACAACTTCGTCCCGCCCTTCGACGCCACCATCGTCGAGCGATTGGCCGGCGCGGGCACAATCATGCTCGGCAAGGCCAACATGGACGAGTTCGCCATGGGATCCTCCAACGAGACCAGCTGGTACGGCCCGGTGCGCAATCCCTGGGACACAACGCGCGTCCCGGGCGGCAGCTCCGGCGGCTCCGCGGCAGCGGTGGCGGCCGGTCTCTGCGCCGCCGCCACGGGCACCGACACCGGGGGCTCCATCCGCCAGCCGGCCGCCTTCTGCGGCACCACCGGCATCAAGCCCACCTATGGGCGCTGCTCGCGCTACGGCATGATCGCCTTCGCCTCCAGCCTGGATCAGGCGGGGGTGCTGGCACGCTCGGCGGCGGACGCGGCCCTAGTGCTCCAGGCTATGGCGGGGTTCGATGCTCGCGACTCCACCAGCGCCGAGGAGGCGGTGCCGGACTATGCCGCAACCCTCGGAGACGACATCAGGGGCCTGCGCATCGGCCTACCGCGGGAGTATTTCGGCGAGGGACTGGAGGCGGGCGTCGATGCGTCGGTGCGCGGCGCCCTCGCGGAGCTGGAGCAGCAGGGCGCGACCCTGGTGGACATCAGCCTGCCCAATGCGCCGCTCTCGGTGCCCGTGTACTACGTGGTGGCCCCGGCGGAGTGCTCATCGAACCTGGCGCGCTTCGACGGCGTCCGCTACGGCCACCGCTGCGAGGCCCCGAGGGATCTGGAGGATCTGTACAAACGCAGCCGCGCAGAGGGGTTCGGCGCAGAGGTGAAGCGGCGCATCATGATCGGCACCTATGCGCTCTCGGCGGGCTATTACGACGCCTATTACTTGAAGGCCCAGCAGCTCCGCCAGCTCATCGCCGACGACTTCCGCCGCGCCTTCGAGCAGGTGGACGTCATCATGGGCCCCACCACCCCCACCACCGCGTTCCGGCTCGGCGCCAAGACCGACGACCCGGTGGCCATGTACCTGAACGACATCTACACGATCGCCACCAACTTGGCGGGGCTGCCGGGGCTCTCGGTGCCAGTCGCCCCCGTCGACGGCCTGCCGGCGGGGCTGCAGATGATTGGCAATTACTTCGCGGAAGGACGCCTGCTTAACGTCGCCCACCGGCTGCAGCAGGCGACGGACTGGCATCGGGCGGCACCGGCTGAATTCGGCTAAGGAGTCTGGGTCGACCCGCATCAGTCGGCGTCTTGCCACGCACCCAGGTGCTGCTCCAGTCGCCGCACCCGGCATCGCAGGCGCTCGATCTCGTCGATCAGCTCAAGCGCCAGCGCAGCGCCGGGCAGGTTCAGCTCCAGGTCCCGCTGCAGGCGCACGGCACGGCGCACTCGGATGACTTCCACGCCGCGGAACACCCATTGCTCAGGGGCCGCGCCCCGCGGCTGCAACATGCCCTCGGCGACCATGGAGTGGACCTGCTCGACACTGACCCCGCAGACATGCGCCAGCTCGGCGAGCTTGAGCGCCCGTTGCTCGTCCAGCAGCTCGCCTTCGATGCCGGCTTGCGATTGCGTCATGGCTCAGACCCCCAGCTTGGCGCGTGGATTGAAGGACTTGAAGCGCTCGGCGAGGGCTTCGAAGGCAGCCTTAGCGCTTGCATCTGTCGCCGGCGGGTTGACGATCTCGAGCTGCACGTACGTGTCACCCGGCGTCTTGCCCGGCAGGCCGCGGCCCTTGAGCCGCAGGCGCTGATTGCTCTGGGCGCCTGCCGGGACCTTGAGGCTCACCTTGCCGCCCAGGGTCGGCACCGACACCGTGGCGCCCAGGGCTGCCTCCCAAGGCGCAATGGGCAGGCGTAGATGAAGATCCCGCCCCTCGGCGCGGAACAACGGATGCGGGGCGAACTCCACTTCCAGGTACAGGTCGCCCGCCTCGCCACCGCCCACACCGCCGCCGGCCTGCCCGGCGAGCCGGATCTGCTGGCCCTCGGTGACGCCGGCGGGGATGCGCACATTGAGCGTGCGGGTGCGGCTGGAGACGCGGCCCTTGGCGTCGATCTCCGGCACCTCCAGGCTGAGCTGTCGGGTCGCGCCGTGGTAGGCGTCCTCCAGCGAGATACGCACCCGCGCCGTTTGATCCGAGCCGCGGGACGCGAAGCCCCCGGCGCGACCGCCAAAGCCGCCGTCACCGCCCATGCCGCCGCCCCTCATGCCGCCGAGATCGCCGAAGATGCTGGAGAAGAAGTCGCTGAACTGCGCCGCCTCTTCTGGCGACATGCGCTCCGCACGCTGCCAACGCCGACCGTCGCCACCGGCTCCGTAGCCGGGCGGCGGACGGAACTCGTCGCCGGCGTGCCAGCCGGTGCCAAGGGCATCGTACTGGGCGCGCTTCTCGGGGTCTTTCAGCACCTCATTGGCCTCGTTGACCTCCTTGAAGCGCTGCTCCGCATCCGGCTCCTTGCTCACGTCCGGATGGTACTTGCGCGCGAGCTTGCGATAGGCGCGCTTGATGTCGTCCTGGGTGGCGTCGCGGGCGACACCGAGGATCTTGTAGTAGTCCTTGTATTCCACCGTGACCTCGCGCTGGATGGCCCGTCAGCCCACATTCTAAACCCCCTGGCGGTCAGGGCACGACGCACGTGCGTCGCTTGCGTGCGCGCTCAGCGCACCCGCCCGCGACCTTCGAGCGGCGTCACATTGCCGCGCAGCACGTTATTGCTGAGGACGGCCTCGGCGTTCTCGGCAAAGTTGCGCACGAAGACCACGGGCATGGCGCCTTCGCTCTCGAACAGGTTACCGCCGACGAACAGCGTGCCGCGCCGCGACCTGTCGCCTTCTGGCATATAGGAGATGGCGGCGTTGTTGTCCGCGCGCTCGCTCTTGCGCAGCAGGTTGTCACGGATGATGGACTCACCGCCCTCGGACAGGTCGATGAGGTA
Organism: Thiohalocapsa sp.; assembly: GCF_019695415.1. Classification (GTDB taxonomy): domain Bacteria; phylum Pseudomonadota; class Gammaproteobacteria; order Chromatiales; family Chromatiaceae; genus Thiohalocapsa. Next base: position 6,664 of record NZ_JAIFKJ010000202.1, on the reverse strand, counting down.
GCTGGCGCCGCCGTCGCCGTCGACGATGCGGTTGCCAACGATCGTGTTCTTCCGCGCCCGGGTCTTCACCTGATGGCCAGTGACGGCGCCATGCACATGGCTGCCGCGCAGCTCGAAGCTGGCGATGCGGCCGACGTAGATGTTGTGTCCCAGGCGACCGTGGCGCTCGTAGTCGACGATGTTGTGATTGAATTCTGAGTCAATAATGACAAGCTGACCGCGTGGGTTGTGGTTGGTAAGGATGCCCATCTGGTGATCATGGAAGTGCACGCCGCGCAGCGTAAGCTTCCCCCCCTCGGCGCGGATGCCGGCGCCGGCGAAGCCTGGCACACGGGTGCCGGACATCTCGATGTTCTCCACCAGCACATCGTCGCCCTTGATGACCCAGATGGCCTTACCCTCAGCGGCCTTCCCCGCGGCCCGCAGGTGCGGGCGCCCGCCCACGCCGCGCAGGGTGAGCCGATCCTGACGCCAGACGGCCACGTCGCCGAGGTACTCACCCCCGACGATCTCCACCGTGTCGCCGGCCTTGGCCACCCGCGCCGCTGCGCTCGGCACCTTTAGCGCCTCCTCAGGACCAACACGGAGCACGCGCGCCGCAGACGGCGGGACATGTATGACTGAAAAGAGCGCGAAGACCAACACGACCAACGCGGGGCGAAACGCCCACGCGCTTCTGCAGTCAGCCAACATCACTCATACCTCCGGTTGCGGCACTGCAGCGGTCCACCATGACTGTTTGGCGCAGGCTGCGCGAAACTCACCATGAACAATCTGGAGGGGCGCGATTGTGCACCTGTACGCGCGCCGTGTCAGCGCCGGCAGGGGGTGAAGAAGTCATTGTGCATGGCTTCCACACACTGCCGTCCGGTCCCGGAGAGCGCGGTCGGGTCCTCCAGGGCGAGGCGCTCCTCGGTCTCCAGCGCCATGAGCTGGCGGGCCGCGTCGCAGGCCTGGGTATCGGCGCAGGCATTGTCGGCACCGCAGACTCGGCGCACCAGGTCCCGGCAGCGGCTATCGCCACCGGCGGCGAGGCTCCTGCAGGCCGCAAAATCGGGCGCGGAGCGGGCCTCGCGGCAACGCTCGGTGGTCGGCGTCTGCGCCGCGTCGGCACCGCCACCGGACCCCTGCATGATCCGAAGATCCAGGACCTCAAGCCTGCACCAGGCAAGCAGGGCACGCACCCGCACGCAGGCGCACCCCTGGCGGCCACAGACAACGACACACCAGCACCACCACACCGCCACACACCACAACAACCCGACGAAGACCG
>NZ_JAIFKJ010000202.1:0-5381 GCF_019695415.1 Thiohalocapsa sp. | reverse complement strand
GTGGCGGCGGCGGCGGGAAGGCGCGGCGGGGTGGGGGGTGCCGGGTCGGGCAGGGGCGCGGGGCAGCGCGGCTGGGGGGGTTGGGGCGCGGGGTCCGCAGCCGTTCCGGGCCCGGTCGGGAGGAGGAGCGCCCGGCGCTGGCGCTCGGCATCGGCCAGGAGGGTGCGGGCCTGAAGGCAGGCAGCGCTGTTGTCGCAGGCGTCGTCGAAGCCGCAGGTCTTGCGCACCAGCTGCCTGCACCACTGCTCGGCGTAGACGGGCTCGGGTGCGGCCGGCTGCGACCAAGCTCGATACATGTCTTCGGTGGGCACGGCAACGCCATCCCGCACGGTGACGGCGGAGCCATCTTCCAGGCGATGCACGCCGTCCCAGAGTTGTCGCGTGGCACCGCCGTCCTGGCGCAGCGCGCGATGGGTGTTAGGGTCGACGACGATCTCCCCACCACCCTCGAGCTCCCCGCGCCAGCGCTGCGCAGCCGACGCGGACGCCGCCGCAATCAGCAGACACAGCACGACGGCGGCGGCAAGGTCCGCCCGCGAGAACCGGGGGAATTGCGCAGCCCAGGCGGCCATGCCTGGAGTCTAGATCAGGATCGACTCGCCCGCGCAGCGTTACGGGTCAGGCGGGCGCTCCGCGCCAGGGCCGCAGCATCAGCGCTCACCCTTGCACATCCGCAGGCACTGCTCCAGCGTCTCGAACGGCACGCTGCCTTGGCAGCCTCCCCAGATAAACGGCTGGCAGCTATCGGTCTTGTAGTCGTAGTAGTAGGCCCGCTTGGCCGCACGGCAGGGGCCCGGAGCCGGCTTCGCGAGGCAGCTCACGTGCATGGCATCGGCCGGTACGTCGGGGCCGTTGTCGGCGCCGCCGCCGCAGCCGGCGGCGAGGGCGAGCATCAGGGCGGAGAAAACGGCGGGCAGGGCCCGCAACGTCGTGCTCGGGACGCGGTACATGCAACAGCTCCGCTGGCAAAAGGGAAGATCAGTCGTGCTGCGCTGCAACCTGGTGAGGACGCTCCTTGCGGAGACTTTGCTCGGCGCGGCTTTGGCGCACCGCCCGCCCGGTCGGCGCGGTGAGCCACCAGTCTCGGTGGCGGAAGTCTTGTGCAGTGCGCGCCATGGCCCGGTAGCATCCGCCGCGCAGGAAGCCCCAGCCCTTGACCCGTGGGCCATGGACGAAAAGCGTCCAGGCCGGGCGGCCGCTGCGCAGCACAACCCGATGATAATCCGTCCCGCGGAGCCGGTTTAGCCGCCAAGGGCGGATACGGCGCTTTATGATGGGCGGCTCTGCGGCGACCGCCGCGGAAACACCGTCGGATGGTGGCTGGGCGAAGCGCAGCTCGTCATATCCGCCCGTCAGCACAAGACTGAAGGCCCTGTCCCAGGGGTGGTCGTGTAGGCCGCGGTCCGGGTCTGAGTCAACGAAGCGATGCAGATAGGCATGCCAGCCGAACGCGCCCGCGAGGTAATAGCGCTCCAAATAGGGCTCGCCGTACTCACCATCGATGATACGACACGGTAGGCGGTCGCTAAGCTGTCGCAGTAGGTGTTCGAGTGGATGCACGCTGGAGATCGATACTGCCGGTCACAACGGCGCAGAGGCTAACAGCGCCCGGGCTCAAAATGCGAGCCTGAGGCGCTCAGCCGGTGGCGCCCAGCGGGGGCTCAGGCCTTGGGCTCGTGCACCAGCCAGGCGACCTGGTGCGGCGCGAGCTCGAAGCGGCTGGCGAGCGCGGCAGCATCCGACTCCCAGCCGCTGATCAGCTCGCGCCAGCACCCGCGCTGCCAGTGTCGGTCCAGCCGGCTCAGGGCACAGCTGCGCTTGCGGTTGGTGACATTGGCCAGCATCCAGAGCCGCTGCCCCGTCTCGGCGGCGTCCCGGCGCACACCGAACAGTCCTTTGGGAAGCTCCAGCACGGTCTGCGCGGCGTCCGGGTGGAAGGCGGGCTGGGCGGCGCGCAGGCGCAGGCGGCGCAGGTACTCCGGCAGCACCACAGCAGCCTGGTGGTCGGAGCCCTCCGCGAGCAGGGCGTCCAGCTCGGCACGGGTCCATTTGCGGCGATTGATGCTGCGCGCGCGGCCAGTCTGCTCCACTGCGCCGATGTCGTTATCGGCCCCAAGCAGGCTGTTGAAGTAGATGCCCGGGATGCCTTGTAGGCCCATGGCGATGGTCTGCGAGCAGAGAAAACGCCGGATGGACGCGTCACGGTCGCCGGGCACGCCGACGGCATCGAAATAGGTGATGTTGAGCTCGTAGGGAGTCGCCCGGCCATCCGGGCTGCTGCGCCGGCTCACCAGCCCGCCGCGCTGCTCCATGGCGGCCACGAGGGCGGCGAGCTCGGCCTCCGGCACCAGCCCCTCAAGCGGGCGTAGGCCGATGCCGTCGTGGGAGGCGGTGAAGTTGAAGAAAGTGCAGCCAGAGGGGGGCGGGCCGAGACTGTCCGCCCAGTCGCTGAGGTAACCGGCGTCGCCTGCATGCAGTGCATGCAACAGCAGCGGCGGCAGGCTGAACTGGTAGACCATGTGCGCCTCGTCCCCGGCGCCGAAGTAGCTGACGTTCTCGGCGTGCGGCACGTTGGTCTCGGTGAGCAGCAGCACCCCCGGGGCGAGCATTTCCAGCAGGTCCCGCAGGAGCTTCACCACCTCGTGCGTCTCGGGCAGATGGATGCAGGGGGTACCGAGGCGCTTCCAAAGGTAGGCGATGGCGTCCAGGCGGATGATCTGCGCGCCGTGGTGGACATAGAGCAAGAGGATGTCCAGATACTCGAACAACACGTCCGGGTTCGAGAAATCGACGTCGAGCTGGTCGTGGCTGAAGGTGGCCCAGACGTAGCGCTCGCCGTAAGGGGTCTGCACAGACCGCAGCAACGGCGTGGTGCGCGGCCGCACCACTGCGGATAGGTCCGTCGCCGGGTCCGCCTCGATGAAATAATGGCGTTCTGGTGCCATGCCATTGCAATAGGCGCGGAACCAGTGACTCTGGCCGGACACATGATTGATCACCAGGTCCACCGCAAGCCGGTAGTCCTGGCTCAGGGCATCGATGTCGTCCCAGGTACCGAGCGCGGGGTCCACGGCACGGTAGTCGATGACAGCAAAGCCATCGTCGGAGCTGTAGGGAAAGAAGGGGAGCAGGTGCAGCGCAGAGACCGCATCGCCCACACGCTCGTCCATGAACCTGCGCAGTGTCGCCAGCGGCGCTTCGCCGTCAGTGCTCACCATATCGCCATAAGCGATGAGCACAGCATCGCGCTGGTCCCAGCCGCGGCAGCGGGCTCGCGGGGCATCCGGCTCCAGGCAATGCGAGCCCACACCGTAGCGGCCCACCAGGAGCTCCAGGCGCTGCAGCAGCTGAGGCAAGCGCTCTGCACCGTAGAGCCGAGCCAGGCGGCCGCGGATGCGCTCGAGAACGGCGCGCTCCACCACACGCATGCGCCTTACTCCGTCATGTTGCGGATGTTGTTGATCATGCTGCGCAGGCTGTCCCGCAGCACGCGGTAGCTGAAGAAACGGTTCGCCACCTGATAGTTGTGCTCGGTGAGGGCGTGGCGATACTCGGCATCCTCGATGATGCGCCGGCTCTCCTCCACCACACTGTGGTCAACCACGCCGTCGATGGTCGGCAGCCTGAAACCCTTGGGCTCGATGTCGCGTTGATACACCGAATAGCGCCCCACCACCAGCGGCTTGCGGAAGTAGATGGACTCCAGGAGCGCATTGCCGAAGCCCTCGTAAAGGCTCGGGAAGGTGATGAAATCGGCATGGGGATAGAGATCGCTCAGCACATAGACCTTGTCGCCGTCCTGATTCAGCTGGCGGCGGTCGGCCATACGCTCGCCGAAGAACTTGAGCGAGACGCCCTCATCCCGGGCAAGCTGCAACAGTTGGCGGCCATACTCCAGCCCCTCGTCGCCGCTGTCGTGAGAGATCACCAGGTGTGTGCGGGGGAGCTTGAGCCGGCGAATGAGATGGATAGCGTTCTCGATGCCCTTGCGTGGCACCACCCGCGTGGGCTGTAGGATGAGCAGATCATCGTCCAGCAGCCCGAGCGCATGGCGCACATCGGCAGCGTAGTCGTCCGGCTCTCCGGGCGGGTTCTCGAAGTCGAAGACATTGGGCACCAGCACGCTCGGCAGACCCTTGCGCCAAGCGATCTCCTCCCGCGCCGCCTGGTTGATGACCACGTGCTGCAAGTGCGGCACCCGCGGCGGGAAGGCCATTTCCAGGTAGTCGTCCACCGCCGAGATCTGAAAGCGCTGGCGCTCCCACATGAAGTCGTGGTGATGGGCGATGGCCGGCATGCCCGTCTCCAGTAGGAACTCCGTGATGGCCACGCCCAGCGGCACATGCATCGGGATGGTGAGCGCGTTCTCGACAATGAGAATGTCCAGCTCAAAGCGGGAACGGAAGTCGTAGAGGGTGGACTTGAGGTACTCCGTGAGCTCGCGGATGCGCCGGCTCGCTTCGGCACAGCGACGGGTGCGACCCCAGAGCTGGCTGTTGATCCAGGCGTTCTCGGCGTGGTCGAAAAAGGCCTCCGGCACGCATAGGCTGATGGCCGGATCACGGTCCAGCACGCCCGCATACCAATAGCTCACGTGGCCGCCGCCCCAGAGCACCTCCGCCCATTTGGCGGCCTCCAGAGACACGCCGTCGGTACCGGCAAAGCGAGTGGAGACGAAGCCGATGTTCTCGGGTTGCTTCATGGGAAGATGACACATGCTGGCTGGCGCGGCCGCCGGCGCTGCCCAAGGCCGTCGCCCGGGGCCTTATAATGCCGCCCCGGCGTGCCGGCGGGAATATGGCCGGGCCGGCAAAGGGCGACGATGCGGCGGCACAGCCAGACCTGAGAAGACGCCGGCACCGGCAGCGCCGCTCACCAATGACAAGCAGCTCTCGTGCCCGGGGCGACGCCGATGATGATCCGCCGGCCGGCCTGAGCAATCCTGGGGCAGAGGCCCCAGCGGGCAGCGCTTGCAATGCGGTCCTCACCGGCCGGATGACACCCCGGTGAGCCCACGGCAGCCAAGGCAGAGAGCACGCCATGCGCGTCTGCATTGTCCACTATCATCTGCAAACGGGCGGCGTTACTCGGGTCATCGAGCACGCCTGCACTGCCATGCTCGCCCGCGGCGCACAGGTGGCGGTTCTGAGCGGTGAGGCGCCCCAGGCAGCGCTGCCGTCGGGCGTCCAGGTCAGGGTGCTGCCGGGTCTGGCGTACGAGGAGCGCCGCCCCACGCTGTCACCCGACACCCTGGCCGCGGCCATGGTACGGGCCGCGCGAGAGGCCTTGAAGGGCGCACCGGCCATCTGGCACCTGCACAACCACACCCTTGGCAAGAACACGGCCATGCCGGGCGCCCTCCCGCGGCTCCCCCGCCACGG
>NZ_JAIFKJ010000176.1 GCF_019695415.1 Thiohalocapsa sp. | reverse complement strand
GAAGTATCGTCCGTGTCGCGGGTATAGAGTCGCTCGAAGATTTACACTGGTCGGGCGACCGGGAGAAAGACGGCCATAGCGAGCGGCTCGACCGCATGCTGGAGGCGGAGGGCGACACGCAGAACCGCTACAAGCTCTCCAAGCAGGCCGACGTGCTGATGCTGTTCTACCTGTTCTCGGCGGAACAGCTCACCGCGCTCTTGCGCCAGCTCGGCTATCCCTTCGATCCGGGAACGATCCCGCGCAACGTCGATTATTACCTCAAGCGCACCGCCCACGGCTCCTCGCTCAGCCATGTGGTGCACTCCTGGGTGCTGGCGCGCACCGACCGCGAGCGCTCCTGGCGGCTGTTCCACGAGGCGCTCAAGAACGACGTGGCCTACCGGGAGGACACCACGACCCATGAAGGCATCCACCTCGGCGCGATGGCGGCGACGGTGGACATCATCCAGCGCTGCTATTCCGGCATGGAGCTGCGCCACGGGCGGCTATGGCTGCATCCGTCCCTGCCGGATGAGCTGAGGGAGGTCTGCTTCACGATGGTTTATCAGGACAATGAGCTGGAGGTGCATATCCGCCGCGATGCCGTCCGCCTGCGCGCGGCGCGCTACGCCACACACCCGGCCGAGATTTTCATCAATGGCGAGCCCTGCGTGATCCGGCCCGGCGAGACGATCGAGCGGCCCCTGCGCTAGCGGACGCCTTAACAATGGTAAAGGACCGGATACCCGCCGACGGCGTAGCCTATCGTTAAGCGAATGTCCGTGTAAGAGCGAGGTTGCAGATGGCTGATCTTCTCACATTCAGCGTCATCAAGGCCGATGTGGGCGGCTTTGTCGGCCACTCCAACGTCCACCCCGAGCTTCTGGAAACCGCGCGCAAGCAGACCGCCGAGGCGATCGGCTCCGGTCTGTTGATCGATGCCTATGTGACCAACTGCGGCGACGACCTGCAGCTCATCATGACGCATCGCCACGGCGTCGATAACAGCGAGGTCCACCAGTTCGCGTGGGATACCTTTGTCGCCTGCACCGAGACCGCCAAGAGCCTGAAGCTCTACGGCGCGGGTCAGGACCTTTTGTCGGACACCTTCGCGGGCAACGTCACGGGCATGGGGCCCGGCGTCGCGGAAATGGAGTTCGAGGAACGGCCCAGCGAGCCGGTTATCGTGTTCATGGCCGACAAGACCTCGCCCGGCGCGTGGAACCTGCCGCTGTTCAACATCTACGCCAACCCGTTCAACTCGCCGGGGCTGGTGATCGACACGAAGATGCATCAGGGCTTCGAGTTCGAGGTCATGGACGTGATCGATCACAAGAGCATCCGCTTCGTCTGCCCGGAAGAGATGTACGAGATGCTCATGTTCATCGGCGCCCCGCGCCGCTACATGATCAAGCATGTCTACCGGCGCATGGACGGGCTGATCGCCGCCTCCGCCTCGACGCAGCGGCTGAGCCTGATCGCGGGAAAATATGTCGGGAAGGACGATCCCGTGGTGGTGACGCGCTGTCAGTCGGGCCTGCCGGCGGGGGGCGAGACGCTTGAGCCGTTCCCCTTCCCCCACCCCGCGGCAGGCTGGAGGCGGGGCTCGCCTACCGGCCCGGCACCGCCTGCCTCTTTTCACCACCTCACCGCGCCGA
>NZ_JAIFKJ010000479.1 GCF_019695415.1 Thiohalocapsa sp. | reverse complement strand
ACAGAAGCGCCCGAGCGGCGCCGATCACCTGGGCTTCGCCTTTTCTGACTGACGCCATCTACGTCATCCACCTGTAGGCGCACGACGCTACCGTCAGCGACATGCGCCACCTTGCCTCTCTACCGCAGACGTTACGATCGCCGGGGCCGAGCCGCCGGACACGGCCCCCGCAGAACACCCTCCGCGTTTTTTCGCGCCCGAGCACTCCGACCTGACCGCGTTCTGCGATGCCTGCAGTCACTTGGCGCCGATCGACCGGGCGACGATCGCTGCCGGGCTGGGTATCCCAGAGCTGCCGGCACGGCTGTGATGCACGGTCTGCGGCGGGCGGCGTTGTGCGATCCGGATCGCTTATACGGGCGCGGGTGGATACAAGCACGGCTGAGTGTGCCCGTACCCGTGCGAAGGGACCGTTCGATCAAGCCGCGAGGGGCTTGGGCGTCGCCGGTGCCAGGAAGACCGTGCCCTTGCCGAAGTGGTTGATGATGCAGTTTCGGATGGCCTCGGGTGCGTCCGCGTAGAGCCGCACGTAGGTGTAGCCGAGATCACTCCGCTCGACCGATGCGATCCAGTGTGCCGTGTCGCAGTTAAAGTCCATGGTCGCCTCCTTTACGTTGCCGCCTTGGACGTGGACGGTTTGGAGATGTTCCCGCCGGTTAACCGTGGCTGCTTCGCCGCGTTGCTAGTTGTCCGTGTCGTAGAAGCACTCCGCGCCGGGGTGCGCCTTGGCCGCCGCTTCACAATCTCGCCTTGCGCTGCTTCCTTCAAACGTCGCGACTTTCTGACACGCCGAGTCATTTCGCCCGGGAGCACACTCATACACCGACCATCAAACGGCATCCTTGGCGCAACCATTGAGTCCGACGATTGCCAAGGCGGCGATCAATGCTCCGAGCTTCTCAGCATACCTCTGTATCGGCGCCCCGGGAGTTCGTCTGGGCAGTCGCGCGACTTCCCCATGACTTCCAAGCCTGCTTCCGTATTCTTCAACCGTACCGCGAAACTCTGGTGCTGCCGAACAAGAATACTCCAGAAGGCTGCGTGCAGCGGAGGCAAGCAGGGTTGGGTTCATCCGTGGCGCCCCCGGGTTCGCTGCCTGCCAGTCCGTCGCGCAGCGGCTTCTTCCCGTCGGCCTCCGTCAGTGCTTGCGGAGGATAGGCAATGGCGTGCCGGGTCAAGTATGACCGGGTGCGGCATACTGCGGCCTGAGGGCGTCGGCGGGTATCGGCGTCATCCATGCCTGCCACCGGCGAGTCTCCTCATCGCCCATCCACACTCAGGGAGCCTGCAAAAGCACGCATGAGCCACCAGACGCCAGGGGCCGCGGCGGACACCGCTGAGCACCTCCAGGGCGCGGTCGAGCGCGTGACCTTTCACAGCCCGGAAAGCGGCTTCTGTGTGCTGCGGGTCAAGGTTCGCGGTCAGCGCGAACTGGTCACCGTGGTGGGCTCGGCAGCCACGGTCACGCCGGGCGAGTACGTCGAGTGCACCGGCGCCTGGATCAACGACCGCCAGCACGGGCTGCAATTCAAGAGCCGACACCTGCGGGTCGTGCCGCCGTCGACGCTCGAAGGCATCGAGAAGTATCTGGGCTCGGGGATGGTCAAGGGTATCGGGCCGCATTTCGCCCGCAAGCTGGTGCGCGCCTTCGGCGAGCAGGTGTTCGGCGTGATCGAGCACGCGCCCGAGCGCCTGCTGGCGCTGGAGGGTATCGGACCCAAGCGCCAGGCACGGGTCACCACCGCCTGGGCGGAGCAGAAGATCGTGCGCGAGGTCATGGTCTTTCTGCAGTCCCACGGTGTCGGCACCGCCCGGGCAGTGCGCATCTACAAGACCTACGGTGAGCAGGCCGTGGAGTACGTGCGCGAGAACCCGTACCGCCTGGCGCTCGACATCCACGGCATCGGTTTCAAAACCGCAGACGCCATCGCCCAACGGCTCGGTATCGCGAATGATGCGCTGATCCGCGCCCAGGCCGGTGTGCGTCATGTCCTGCAGGAGATCGCCGGCGACGGCCACTGCGCCGCCTACCGCGAGGACCTGCTCACAGCCGCGGTCAAGCTGCTGGAGATCCCTGAGCCCATCACTGCGCAAGCCGTCGAGGTGGAGCTGGCGGAGGAGCGCCTGATCGCCGAGCCGATTGCCGAGAAGCCCGCGCTGTTCCTCGCTGCCCTGCACCGTGCCGAGCGGGGCATTGCGGAGCATCTCGCCCGACTGTCTGGGCCGCCGCGCTGGGGGCACATCGCCAGGGACCGCGCCCTGCCCTGGGTGGAGCAGCAGACTGGACTCAAGCTGTCGGAGTCCCAGCGCGAGGCCGTGGCGCAGACGGTCAACGGCAAGGTCACGGTGATCACCGGCGGGCCGGGCGTGGGCAAGACGACGGTGGTCAACAGTATCCTGCGCATCATCCGGGCGAAGGGCGTCAAGGTGCTGCTCTGTGCGCCGACAGGACGTGCCGCGAAGCGCCTGTCGGAGTCCACCCAGGTCGAGGCCAAGACGATTCATCGCCTGCTGGAGTTCGACCCGCGCACGATGGCCTTCAAGCACGACCAGGACGCACCGCTCGACGCCGAGTTGGTTGTGGTGGATGAGGTGTCGATGGTGGACACGGTGCTGATGCACCAATTGCTGCGGGCGGTGCCCGACCACTGCGCGCTGCTCTTGGTGGGCGACGTGGATCAGCTCCCGTCGGTCGGCCCCGGTGCGGTACTGGCGGACATGATCGACTCGGCGGCGGTGCCGACGGTGCGGCTCACCGAGGTCTTTCGCCAGGCGGCCACCTCCCAGACCACCGTCAACCCCAACCACATCAACCGTGGACCGTCTCCGGAGACCCCGGGCCACGCCACCCGGGACTTCCCCTTCACCGCCCGTACCAGTCCCCAGGAAATCCCACCCAAAACACCGCCGTTGGTGACAGAGCGGATACCGAAACGCTTCGGGCTGCACCCGATCCACGACCTGCAGGTGCTCACGCCGATGAACCGTGGCGGCCTCGGCGCACGGGCGCTCAACGTGGAGCTGCAACAGCGGCTCAATCCCACTGCCGAGCCGAGGGTCACCCGCTTCGGCTGGACCTATGCCCCTGGCGACAAGGTGATCCAGACCGTGAACAACTACGACAAGGACGTGTTCAACGGCGACATCGGGCGAGTGTTAGACATCGACGCCGTGGAGGGTATCGTTGCCATCGACTATGACGGGCGGCGCGTCGAGTACGACCTGGGCGAGCTGGACGAGGTCTCCCTCGCCTATGCCACCACGGTGCACAAGGCCCAGGGCTCGGAGTATCCGGCGGTGGTGATCCCGCTCGGCATGCCGCACTACATGCTCCTGGAGCGCAACCTGCTCTACACGGCTGTCACCCGCGGCAAGCGGCTGGTCGTGATCGTCGGTCAGACGAAAGCACTGGCGATGGCCGTCAAGCGCCTGGGCTCCGTGAAGCGATTGACCAACCTGCAGGCGAGGCTCCAACAAGCCGTGAGGGGCGAGCCGGCACGACGCTGACCTTGGCTGATGGGCAGCGCCTAAGCCGCCTGCGCATTGACCCGCTCGCGCAGCTCCTTGCCTGGTCTGACGTATGTGGCTCGTCGTGCCGGGAGCGCCACCGGCTCGCCCGTGCGCGGGTTGCGGCCAATCCGAGCCGGTCGAGCATGCAAGGAGAAACTGCCGAAGCCACGGATCTCGATGCGATGACCCGCCGCCAGCGTGTCGGTCATGTGCTGGAGCATGAGCTTCACGGCATCGTCGAGATCCTGGCGGCTGAGCGTGTTGTGGCGGTCGGCCAGAAAGGCGATCAGTTCGGATTTGGTCATGTCCGCGGTCCGTGCAAGCTCTACCGAGAGAGGCGTTTTCGGGATTGCTCAGTAGGTTACAGCGTAGCGAATCCCGCGGAGTGTTTCACGCCCAGTTGCTTTTCCCAGACCAAGGCGCCCCCTCGATTTGGTCCGCAGAATGATCGTGCCCACCTCGTAAATGGCTGTGTAGCGTTCGATCTGCACTTCCAACGTCCGTCAGCTTGACGAACAAGACCGTCGCCAGAATCCTGATCCTACTGATCGGCGTGGACTTTGCGGTCGTCGGTAAGTACCACGAATCGCCGCTGGTACTGGGTCTCGGGCTTGCCATGATGGGGGCCAGCATCTTTTGGTTCGGTGTGAGCGCCGTCAACCGTCGTCGTACGGCCACTCGAAACGGTGAACCGGCATCTATGCGCCATCGCCACACCGGCGCCTCGGCTCCGTTGTGGGGCATGGTGCTGCTGTTGACCGGCTTGGGCTTTATCGTGATCGGCGTCGGCATCGCCTTGGCATAGCAAGCAGCGCGCGAGACGTGCGCGATGCAGCCGGGAGCCTGGTCGTTCAGAGGTGGCCTGGCACTGTTCTTTGTGTCCGCTGTGACCCTCGTGCAGTAGGCCAGTGACGCGGATTGTAAAGAGTCAAGCTCTCAAATCGATGAAGCGTCCCCGCCCGACGGGATATCGTCGTTCGCTGTTGAAACTAATACGCAGCAGACTGCGGCCGTCAATCAAGTGGCGGTGAACAACGAGCTGTGTAGTCTGACATCGTCGAGATGCGCGCATGGAGTTCCGCATCGCGGCGAACTGCGGACGTTTCCTTCACCAATCAGCAAAGTCGCTTTCGACCCAGAGCTGAAATCATCCGACGGTGCAGCGCAACTCTCAGCCGCGCCGGTGGAGCGTTAGCGCAGATTGCGCCTGGGGGAATGCTTTATGACACTGACACGAAGTTACGATAGGGAATGAAGACGAGGTTTCCGATGGCGAGACCAATGATTACCCAAATCGTTATTTGCATACCTAAGGAAACGCTGATCATGGGTCTCTACTTGGCGCCTGTTCCACAGAGCGCCGGTCCGCTGCAACCGAG
>NZ_JAIFKJ010000320.1 GCF_019695415.1 Thiohalocapsa sp. | reverse complement strand
GATGCGGCGCCGGTGAGCGCCGATCAGGTGAAGGCCCTGCGCGGCGAGCGCTAGCCCGCATCGCTCACCGCCCCGGCGTGGGCCTTTCCCGAGTGCTGTGATCTGAGGCAATTCGGCTCGAACGACCGTGCGAGGGCCGGTTCGGGGGCTCAGGAGCCCGACCAGGTCGGCGCCGAGGCTGGAATTGGCGGGTTTTGGGCCGGTGCGGCGGGTTCTTGCCGTCGGCGGCGCATGGGTGTCCATGGGCGCCGCGCCGCGGCACCGCCAGATGGCCGGGATGAGCGTCAGCGCGTCGACTCGGACGCGCGGACGGCCTCAGCCGGGGCCGACGTAGGCCGGCACGACAGCGAGGTTGCGCGCCGCCTGAACGAAGATGTCCTGGGCCGGGAAGGCTTCGGAGAGCGCCACCACGACCCGCCGCACGCTCACGCGCACCTGCGCCCCGACCTTGAGCAGTCGAGTGCGGATGTTGCCCGGGGTGGCGCGCTCGAGTTCGGTGTCCTGCAGTGCGAGGTTGCGCAGCGCGACCAGCAGCGTGTAGGCCAAGGTGGAGAGGGTCAGACGGAGCTGATTGGCGCGCATGGTCTGCGCACTGAGCCGGTCGGCGAACAGCTCCAGCTGTTGCTCCTTGATCCGGTTCTCCATGTCGCCGCGTGCGCAGTACAGGTCTTCGTAGAGGGTGCGGGCATCGGCCTCCTTCGGATTCAGCGAGGTGACCACGTAGCGTGGGTTCGCGCCTTTGGCCAGATGCTCGGCCTTGACCACGACGCGGCGCCCGCGGCTCCAAGTCTTGAGGGTGCGGTACTTCAGCTCGCCGAACACCCGGCTCGGCTCGCAGGTCTCGAGGAACGCCTGCTGTGCTTCGATGCGCCAGCGCAGGCTCAAGGCATTGAGCCGGTTGTTCTTGGCAAGACCGAGCACGAACTCGACGCCTTCGGCCTCGCACCAGGCCATGATCTCCTCGCGGCAAAAGCCGCTGTCGCCGCGGATGATGATGCGCACCTTCGGCCAGGCGGCGCGCAACTGCGCGACGATGCGCGTCAGCTCTTCGACGCTGCCGTCGGCAGCATCGATGTTGGATTGGCGCAGCCGCGCGCACAGCACGTGCTCGCCGCAGGTGATGTACAGCGGCAGGTAGCAGTAGTGACCGTAGTAGCCGTGGAAGAAACGCCCCTCCTGGTGGCCGTGCAGCGGGTCGTCGGTGGCGTCGAGGTCGAGCCAGAGCTCCCGCGGCGCCCGGGCGTGGGACTGGATGAAATGCTTCACCAACTGGCGATCCAGGCCCGCCTGGTCGGCGACGATCTTCTTGTAACGAGCCTCGCGGTCAGCATCCGCCGGCGTGAGCTCCAAGCGGTTCAGCGTGCTGGAGCTGGCCAGCGCCTTGCCCCGATCCTGCTCACGGCGCCGCCGCTTGCCCATTGGATCGGCTTTGCCCGCCGCCACCGCCAGCAACGGGTCGAAGCGCAGACGGTCATGGTCGTTCAGGTCCTCGTAGCCGAGCGCCAGGGCGATGATGCGCTGCGAGACCAACTCGCCGACGCTGTGCTCGGTCTGCTCCGGATCGCGGTAGTCGGTGAACTGCTCGGCGACCCCCGCGAGCAGGCCGGTCTTCGCCTCGACCTCGCGCAGCAGCAGCGCACCGCCGTC
>NZ_JAIFKJ010000363.1:1732-12493 GCF_019695415.1 Thiohalocapsa sp. | reverse complement strand
CGGCGCCCAAGCGCCAGGGCTGCGGTGAGGGCCGTCCGACGGGCGCGGCGTTTGGGCGCCACATGGGGCTTCGGCCCTGGCATACGCCAGTCGCCAAACACGGATCTGCACTGAGGATTCTCGATGAATACCAACCGTACGCTGGCTCTGGCCCTGGCAGGCGCCGGACTCCTGCTCATCATCGCTGGTCCCCTGCTGCCCGGGGGCGAGCGCGCGGTCGTCAACGACCCGCCGCGCACCGGTCACGTCACGGATCTGGCCCGCGCTGATGACGGCTCCATCCTGGCCGGCACCCAGGACGGCGAGCTCTGGCGGCTCGCCGACGGCACCTGGGACCGCGTCGACATCGACCTGGGCGGACAGCCGGTCACCGCGCTCGCAGCGGATCTGTCCGGCGATCCGAGTGAAGGCCCCATCGGCACCGGCGGAGGGCTCGTCAACGCACCGAGCGGCTTACCGCCGGTGACCGTCCGGGTGAGCGACGAGGCCGCCACCGCGAGTGGCCTGGTGGTGGCGACAGGGGGGGGGCTGCTGATCGAAGGTGACGGCGACTGGCGGCGCCAGCTCGACGGCGTCCATGTATATCGCCTGGAGCCACAGACCATTGACGGCGCGGACTACCTGCATGCGGGCACGGTGGACCAGGGCGTCTTCACAGCCGATGTCGCCGACCTCGCGAGCTGGGCGCCAAATAGCACAGGCCTGCCGGAGACGGGCAATGTGTTCAGCTTTGTCATCACCGCGGGCGACCGGCTCATCGCCGGCACCAGCAAGGGCCTGTATTGGCAATCCGCCCCGTTAGAGCCATGGCAGCCGATCAAGGTCGGGCTCGAGCAGAGCCGCATGCTCTCGCTGCACCTTGAGCCGCCGCGCAAAGACACCCAGCGCCTGTGGATCGGCAGCGACGACGGCTTGTTCAGCGTGCGACTCATGGAGGACGACGACGGCCTTACGGCCTCGGCCTACGCAGAGCCCGCTGCCGGACCGGACGCTGGTCTGCGCTACGGCGTGAGCTGGATCGTGCCCTTCGATGACGGGGTGATGTTCAGTGCCGGCGGGGTGTACCAATTCGGCAGCTTCGGCGTGCCCGGGTGGTATTGGATCTCACTGCTTGGTGTCATTTTGCTACTGCTCGGCGGCTGGCTCTTCCCCGCGCGTGAGCGCGCCGGCGAGGCGCCCGCCGGCAGCTAAGGAGATGCTGATTTATTGGGCATCCTGCCCAAAAATCCGACGGAGCCGGAAAACGCGGTTTCCCGGCTCCTTCATTTTCAGCGACTTGCGTCGCCGAAAATGGCGGGGCATCCTGCCCCGCACGGGAAGCGCCAATAAATCGGCGCTTCCCTAATGCGATCGCCACTGACACGGAAGAAGGGTGCCGAGGCCGGGCCGGCTCCGCGCCGGGGCTCGGTGGCGAGCATACCGGCGAGGGTTTAGACTCACCGGCCTAGGGAGATGCTGATTTATTGGGCATCCTGCCCAAAAATCAGACGGAGCCGGGCCTGTGCAGACATTGGGCGGTTTCCCGGCTCCTGCATTTTCAGCGACTTGCGTCGCTGACAATGGCGGGGCGTCCTGCCCCGCTCGGGAAGCGCCAATCAATCGGCGCTTCCCTGGCGAAGACAAAGAATTCGGTGCAAAGAAACCGGCGCCACGCCGCCGGTCGTGTCCCCATCGCAGCACACCCGAGGAGCCCCACCATGTCCGACGTCAAGATCTACGAAGTTCCTGCCGACATCGCAGCCCGTGCGCACATCGACGACGAACGCTACCGCGCCATGTATCAGCGCTCGGTGGATGACCCGGAGGGCTTCTGGGCCGAATACGCCGACGAGTTCGTCACCTGGTTCAAGAAATGGGACCGGGTCATGGACTACAGCTATGACGCGGACAATCTGTACATCCGTTGGTTCGAAGGCGGCAAGCTGAACGTCTCCTACAACTGCCTGGACCGGCATTTGGACACGCGGGGTGACCAGACGGCCATCATCTGGGAAGGCGATAACCCCGCAGAGGACAAGCACATCACTTACCGAGAGCTGCATCGGGAAGTCTGCAAGCTCGCCAACGCCATGAAGGCCCGTGGCGTGCAGAAGGGCGACCGCGTCTGCATCTATCTGCCGATGATTCCGGAGGCGACGGTGGCCATGCTCGCCTGCACACGCATCGGCGCCGTGCACTCTATTGTCTTCGGTGGCTTTTCGCCGGACTCTCTGCGCGATCGAATCCAGGACTCCGAATGCCGGCTCATCATCACGTCGGACGAGAGTGTGCGGGGCGGCCGCAATGTGCCGCTCAAAAAGAACGTTGACCAGGCGCTCGCCGACTGCCCGAGCATCGACACCTGCATCGTCGTCAAGCGCACCGGCGGCGACGTTGCCTGGATTGAGGGCCGGGACCTCTGGTACCACGAGGTCGTGGATGCGGCGGACGACGTCTGCGAGCCCGAGCAGATGGACGCCGAAGACCCGCTCTTCATTCTTTACACGTCGGGCTCCACCGGTAAGCCCAAGGGTGTACTGCACACCACCGGCGGCTATCTCGTCTTCGCCGCCATGACGCACAAGTACACGTTCGACTATCAAGACGGCGAGGTCTATTGGTGCACCGCCGACGTCGGCTGGGTCACGGGCCACACCTACATCGTCTATGGCCCACTCGCGAACGGTGCCATCTCGCTGATGTTCGAGGGCATCCCGACCTACCCGGACGTCTCGCGCTTCTGGCAGGTCGTGGACAAGCACAATGTTGCAACCTTCTACACGGCCCCCACCGCGATCCGCTCGCTGATGCGCGCCGGCGAGGGACCTGTCAAGCAGACTTCCCGTAAGAGCCTGCGTATCCTTGGCACCGTCGGCGAGCCCATCAACCCCGAGGCGTGGGAGTGGTATCACAACGTCGTGGGCGACGGCCGCTGCCCCATCGTCGACACCTGGTGGCAGACCGAGACGGGCGGCCATTTGATCACGCCCCTACCCGGGGCCACCGCGTTGAAGCCCGGCTCAGCGACGCGGCCCTTCTTCGGCGTAGTGCCAGCGCTGGTGGACCCCGCGGAGGGCACGATGCTGGAGGGTCCCAGCGAGGGCGCACTGGTTATCACCCGTCCTTGGCCAGCACAGATGCGCACCGTGTACGGCGATCATCAGCGCTTCATCGATACCTACTTCAAGCAGTATCCGGGTTATTACTTCTCCGGTGACGGCGCTCGCCGCGACGAGGACGGCTACTACTGGATCACCGGGCGCATCGACGACGTGCTGAACGTCTCCGGCCACCGCCTGGGCACCGCGGAAATAGAGTCCGCCCTGGTGCTGCACGAGGCCGTTGCCGAGGCCGCCGTCGTCGGCTATCCGCACGATATCAAGGGCCAGGGCATTTACGCTTACGTGACCACGATGACGGGCGTTGACCCGAGCGACGAGCTCAAGAAAGAGCTGGTCAAGCTGGTGCGCTCCGAGATCGGCCCCATCGCCGGGATTGACATCATCCAATGGGCGCCGGGCCTGCCGAAGACCCGCTCCGGCAAGATTATGCGCCGCATCTTGCGCAAAATCGCCGCTAACGAGGTCGACAGCCTGGGCGACACTTCCACCCTGGCGGATCCGACAGTGGTCGATGACCTCATCACAAACCGCGCCAACCAGTAGTATTGGCTTGGCGTCGGCCGGTCTGTCGCAGACCATCTGCGCCGGATCGGCCGCTGCCAGGTCCGCCGCGAGGTGCCGCGCCAGCAGTACCCCCGCCCCACGCCGAGCATGCACCCCTGCTCAGTACCAGAGCCGCCATGCAATCTCGGCCCGCTTTCCTACCGACACACCGCGCTCCGAACCGGCAGCGCTCCGCCCCGACGTTTAACGTCGCGGACGCGGCCGGCCGCCACTTTGTCCACACGAGCGCAACCAGACCAACAGGAGCCCCCAGTCTTGCCATCCCTGCCGAGAGTCGGCGTCTACGTGGACGCAGAGAACATTCGCTACAACGGCGGTTATCAGATGCGCTACGACGTGCTGCGCAACTTCGCCGCACGCCAGGACGGCATTCTGCAACGCCTGAATACCTACATTGCCTACGACGCCCAACGCGCCGACGAAGACCCGGAGTACAAGAAGAAATCCCGCGCCTACCAACAGATGGTCCGAGACTTCGGCTGGAAGATTACCGTCAAGCACGTCCGGCGCTACACGGACGAGATGGGCAACGTCTCCACCAAGGCCAACGCCGATCTCGACATGGCCGTGGACGCGATGCTGCAGGCCGAGAAGCTGGAGCAGGTCATCCTGGTGACCGGCGACGGCGACTTTCTACAGGTCGTGAATGCCCTGCAGAACCGCGGCTGCCGCGTGGAGCTGATCGGCTTCAAGAACGTCAGCCGCCAGCTGCAACAGGAGGCGGACAACTTCTGGTCCGGATTCCTGATCCCCGACCTGCTGCCGGTGTCCTATGAGCCGCGCAACGAATGGGGCAAGCCCGGCTCCTGCGTTAGGGGCGTCTGCACCAAGTGGTTCCCGGACAAAGGTTACGGCTTCCTGCGCTTCATGAGTCATATTTCGCCCAATTTGTGGATCACCGACCCGCGGGACCCGAGCTCGCCATACGTCAGCGTCTTCTGCCACGCCAACGAAGTCGCAGAGGACGTGAACGAAGAGCAGCTGCTGAATCGCGAGACGATCCTGGAATTCTACTTGGCCGAGAGCGAGCAGAAAGACAACGGGCTCGTGGCCCAGAACGTACGGCTCGCGTTTGGCGTCAATCGTTGAGGCCCGACCGAAGCCATACTTCCAAGACCCACGGACGGGCTAGACTGGAGGCTCAAGGGCGGCGTCCAAGCCGCCGCAGGCTGCCCACGCCGAGGGCCGACTGTTGCATGCGCTGCGAAATCCTGCAGACGAGCCCGTAAGGCGGGCCCGAGCGAGGATCCTGTATGTCCACTGAACAGGCTCAGATCCCACCAAGCGGCTTGGCGCAGCGATTGGTGCGGGACGGCTTGCTCAGCGAGCAGCAAGCGCAAAATGCCCAAACCGAAGCCACGCGGCGACGTCAATCCCTAATCCAGTACTTGGTCTCGGAGAAGGTGCTGGACAGCCGCAGCGTCGCCGTCGCGGCCTGCCAGGAGTTCGGCGTACCGCTGCTGGACCTCGACGCCGTCGACCCGCAGACCCTACCCTTCACGTTGGTCGACGAGAAGCTGATTCGCAAGCACCGGGTATTGCCCATCCACAAGCGGGGCAACCGGCTCTTCTTGGCGGTCTCGGATCCGACCAACGACCGCGCATTGGAAGAAATCCGCTTCAGCACGGGCATGGCGACGGATGCCATCCTCGTGGAGGAGGCCAAGCTTGCCGCCGCCATCGATCAAGCGATCGATGCCCAGGGAACGACCATGGCGGACCTCATGGATGCGGACCTGGATAACCTCGGCATCACCAGTGACGACGAGCAGGGGCTCGGCGGCGATGACTCCGATCTCAACGTTGACGACGCCCCGGTGGTGCGCTACGTCAACAAGGTGCTCGTGGACGCCATCGCGGCGTCCGCGTCGGACATCCACTTCGAGCCCTACGAGAAGTCATTTCGTATTCGCTATCGGCAGGACGGCATGCTGCGCGAGGTAGCCAACCCGCCCATCAGCATCGCCGGACGGCTGGTGGCGCGGCTCAAGGTCATGTCGCGCATGAACATCGCCGAGCGGCGCCTGCCCCAGGACGGGCGCATCAAGCTGAAGCTGAGCCGCACCCGCGACATCGACTTCCGCGTGAACACGCTGCCAACCTTGTACGGCGAAAAGGTGGTGCTCCGAATTCTCGACTCCAGCGCTGCCACCGTGGGCATCGACGAGCTCGGCATGGAACCAGAGCAGAAGGCGGCCTTTCTAGCGTGCATCAAGAAGCCCTACGGGATGATCCTGGTCACCGGCCCCACCGGCTCGGGCAAGACCGTATCGCTCTACAGCGCGCTCAATATCCTGAACGCCGCGGACGTCAACATCGCCACCGTCGAGGACCCGGTGGAGATTCAGGTCCCAGGCATCAATCAAGTCAACATGAATCCAAAAACAGGGATGACCTTCGCCGCCGCGCTGCGCGCCTTCCTGCGCCAGGACCCGGACATCGTCATGGTGGGGGAGATCCGCGACCTGGAAACCGCCGAGATCGCCGTCAAGGCGGCCCAGACGGGCCACCTGGTGCTGTCGACCCTGCACACCAATGACGCGCCGCAGTGCCTGACGCGTCTTGCGAACATGGGTGTACCGCCGTTCAACATTGCTTCGTCCGTGCTGCTGATCATGGCGCAGCGCCTCGTGCGGCGGCTCTGCCCGCACTGCCGCGAACAAGACGATCTGCCCAATGAGGCACTCATCGAAGAGGGCTTCGCCGAAGCGGAGATCGCCGAGGGCATAACCGTTTACAAGGCCGTAGGCTGCAGCCGCTGCGTCGACGGCTATAAGGGCCGCGTCGGCATCTTTCAGGTGATCAAGGTATCGGAAGCGATGGGCCGGCTCATTATGGGGGGCGGCAACTCCATCCAGCTCGCAGAGCAAGCCGAGAAAGAAGGCTACGCGGACCTGCGCCGCGCCGGACTGCGCAAGGTCAAAGCCGGCGTGACCAGCCTGCTCGAGCTGAACCGGGTAATCAAAGACTAGCGCCAAGGCGCCGCGACCGACGACGCGCCGGCGGTCGCGAGCCCAGAACCATCGGCAAGCGCCCGCAAGACCCGCCACCGGGACCAAACCATGGCCGTCACCGCCCTCCAGAAGCCCAAGACCGAGAAGGCCCATGTGTTCGCCTGGGAGGGTGTGGACCGGCGCGGCAACCGCGTCAAAGGGGAGCTGCGTGCACCGACCATTGCCCTGGTGCGCGCCGATCTTCGCCGTCAGGGTGTCAATCCGACCAAGGTTCGCAAGAAGCTGCAGCCACTGTTTGGTGGCCGCAAGCGCAAGATCACGAGCCAGGACCTCGCTGTCTTCAGCCGCCAGCTGGCCACCCTGATGACCGCAGGCGTGCCGCTGGTGCAGGCCTTCGATGTCGTCGGCCGGGGCCATGACAACCCGAGCATGCAGGACTTGGTGCTCGCCATCAAACAGGACATCGAAAGCGGCACCGCCATGGCCGATGCCCTGCGCAAGCACCCGCGCTATTTCGACGACCTCGTCTGCAACCTGGTGGCCGCCGGCGAGGCCGCCGGCGTGCTGGACATCCTGCTGGACAAGATAGCGACCTACAAAGAAAAGACCGAATCCATCAAGGGCAAGATCAAGAAGGCGATGTTCTATCCGGCGGCGGTCATCCTGGTGGCCATCGCCGTCACCGTGGTAATCCTGCTCTTTGTCATCCCCCAGTTCAAAGCGCTGTTCAGCAGCTTCGGCGCGGATTTGCCCCCCTTCACGCTGCTGGTGATCGGGCTCTCCGACATGCTGCGAGCGTACTGGTGGGCCGTGGCCCTGGGCACAGGCGCCGCCGTCTGGGCCATCGGTCAGCTGTTCAAGCGCTCGCGCAACTTCCGTGAGCTCATCGACCGCGCTGCGCTCAAGATCCCGGTGATCGGCGGCATTCTCAACAAGGCGGCCATCGCCCGGTTCGCGCGCACCCTATCCACCATGTTCGCCGCCGGCGTACCTCTGGTGGAGGCGCTGGGCTCGGTGGCCGGCGCTACTGGCAACATCGTCTACAGCACTGCCGTGCAGAAAATGCGTGAGGATGTCGCGACGGGCCAGAGCCTGCAGCTCAGCATGCGCCAGCGCGACCTGTTCCCGCACATGGTCATCCAGATGACCGCCATCGGCGAGGAGTCCGGCGCCCTGGACGAGATGCTCGCGAAGGTGGCGGACTTCTACGAAGAAGAAGTCGACAACGCCGTGGATGCCCTGAGCAGCCTGCTGGAGCCGCTCATCATGGTGGTCATCGGCGGTCTGGTGGGCGGACTGGTGGTGGCCATGTACCTGCCCATCTTCAAGCTCGCGGCCGTGGTTTGAGCGCCAGCCGCGGCGACGCATGGCCGACGGCCGTCTACTGTCATGGACCCCACCGACGCACTATTCGCCACGCTCTTCGAGACGCCGGCGCTGCTGTTCACGAGCGTCCTGCTCCTGGGCCTCATCATGGGCAGCTTCATCAACGTTGTCATCGCCCGCCTGCCGCGCATCATGGAGCAGGAGTGGCGCGCGGAGTGTGCAGCGCTTGCGGCCGCCGATGCTGTCCAGGCGGAGGAGCCGCCGCCGGAGCCTGTGCACGCAGAGGCGCCCGCTGCGCCGGCGCTGAGCCTATCGCGCCCCGCCTCCCACTGCCCCCTCTGCGGCCACCGCATTCGCCCCTGGGAGAACATCCCCATCCTAAGCTGGCTCGCGCTGCGAGGGCGCTGCAGCGCCTGCGGCGGCGCCATCTCCTGGCGGTACCCCGCAGTCGAGGCACTGACCGCCCTGTTGTCGCTGCTGGTGGTCTGGCAGTTCGGGCCGACACCGCAGGCTGCCGCCGCACTGGTGCTCACCTGGGGGCTCGTGGCCCTCGCCTTCATCGACGCCGACACCCAGATACTGCCGGACGACATCACGCTGCCACTCTTGTGGCTCGGCCTGGTACTGAGCCTGTGGGACTTGTTCGTCGGCAGCCGGGCAGCCATCCTCGGCGCCGCCGCCGGCTATCTCACCTTCTGGCTGGTATTCCACGCCTTCCGGCTGATCAAGGGCAAGGAGGGCATGGGCCGCGGCGCCTTCAAGCTGGTAGCGCCCTTTGGAGACTGGCTGGGCTGGCAGACCCTGCCGCAGAAAGTGCGGTTGTGGGCGGTGCCCGGAGCGGCGTTCGGCATCGCCCTGGTAGTCACGGGCCGCAACGGGCGCGAAACACCCATTCCCTTTGGACCGTTTCTGGCCATCTCCGGCTGGGTGAACCTGCTCTGGGGACAGGAAATCACCGCCGCTTATCTGAACTTCAGCGGAATCAGCTGAGATGAGCACGGAGACAGACCACCGAGTCGAGCATCCCGACCACCCCTTCGCGGTGGCGCTCACAGGCGGCATCGGCAGCGGCAAGAGCGCCGTTGCAGCACTTTTCGTGAAGCTCGGCGTCACGGTCATTGACGCCGATGTGATCTCACATGCGCTGACAGCACCGGGCGGGTCGGCACTGGCGCCCATCGCCGACGCTTTCGGCACAGACGTCATCGCGGCGGACGGCGCCTTGGACCGTGCCGCGCTGCGCGAGCAGGTGTTCTCGGACCCAGCCGCGCGCCAGCGTCTGGAGGGCATCCTGCACCCAATGATCCGCGCGCGCATGCAGGCGGATCTGGCGGCGGCCGCGGGCCCCTACGCGGTGCTCGCCATCCCGCTCTTGGTGGAAACCGGCCAGACCGACATGGCCGACCGGGTACTGGTGGTAGATGCGCCGGAAGACCTCTGCATCGAGCGCGTCGGCCGCCGCAGCGGTCTCACGCCGGAGCAGGTCAAGCGCATCATGGCGAGCCAGGCGAGCCGCGAAGACCGCCTTGCAGCGGCGGACGACGTCATCGAAAACACCCGCGACCTCGAGGACCTCGAGCCGAAGGTCCGAGCCCTGCACGCTCGCTACCTCTCACTTGCCGCCGGCGCGTGAGTCCCATCCCCGTCACATCGCTGTCGGTCTCTGCATCGAAGCCCAATCCAGCCACCAGTGGAGCCCCAAAGCAAACGGGACACCCCTGAACACGACACGCTGCTGCGGCCAGTAGCCCAGCCCGCCGGTAGAATGTACCCGCATGGACGACGACTACGCCGCCTCCCTCCGCCTGACCTTGCTCGGCGTGATCAGCGGTCTGCTGGCCGCCCTGGTGGTGCTCGGCTTCCGTGGCGCCATCGAGTGGGGCCAATGGCTGTTGTTGCCCGCCGCGGGTGGCGACGGCTACGAGGTGCTCCCAGCCCCCGCACGTTTGGCACTCCCCGTCGCAGCCGGCCTATTGCTTGGCATCGCTTTTGACCTGCTGCCCCGCGACCGCCGCGATGTCGGCGTCACCCATGTGCTCAAGCGCCTGCAGGCCCCGGGCCGCGAGCGTCTGCCGCTCAGCAACATGCTGGTGCAGTTTCTGGGTGCTGTAGTGGCCATCGTCGGCGGCCATTCCGTGGACCGGGAGGGGCCGGCGGTGCACCTCGGCGCGGGCAGCGCCAGCTTCGTCGGCTCCCGGCTCGGCCTAGATGCCGAAGAGGAGCGGACCCTGCTCGCCGCAGGCGCGGCCGCGGCCATCGCCGCTGCTTTCGACACACCGCTGGCGGGCGTGGTGTTCAGCATCGAGGTGCTGCGTGTCCGTTACCAGGTAAACCGCTTCCTGCCCGTCATCGTCGCCGCCGTCGTAGGCGCCATGGCGAGCCGCATGCTCGCTATGGACGATCCGGGCTTTCCGGTGGTGCCGGAGCACCTGGGCTCGCACTGGGAAATCCTCGCGATGCTGACGTTAGGGGGCGGCATCGGTCTGCTGGCTGTGGCCTTCTCCGCCCTCGCGACATGGCTGCTGCGCCACACCGGGCGCTGGCCCTGCAGCGCCAGCTTCCCCCTGGCCGGCCTGCTCACTGGCGTGCTCGCGCTCTGGACGCCGCAGATCATGGGCATCAGCTACGACACCCTCGCCGTGATGCTCCTCGGCGAGGCCGAGCTGGCCTTGGTGCTGCCGCTGGTGGCCACCAAGCTGGCCGCCACAGCGGGTAGCATCGGGCTGCGGGTGCCTGGCGGCGTCCTCGGGCATACTCTGTTCCGCGGGGGCGCCGGCGGCCGCGCCCTTACCCGTCATCCCGCCGCACCGCGCCCC
>NZ_JAIFKJ010000363.1:0-1722 GCF_019695415.1 Thiohalocapsa sp. | reverse complement strand
TGATCCGGCGCCCCCCGGGATCTACCCCTCTCGTTTCGTGGGCAGCGTCAGATGTGGATAGGAGCCAGGGCCTACGCTGTTCATCGGCGGCGCCGCGGGCTCGACGCTTGGCCTGCTTCTCGCCGCCGGCGGCGCCGAGCACGCGGCCTCATCCGGCTTCTACGCGACCATCGGTATGGTCGCCATGATGGGCGCCACGCTGCGGGCGCCGCTGGCGGCCCTGACCGCCCTGCTCGAGCTCACAGCCAACCCCAACATCATCCTGCCCGGCATGCTCGCGGTGGCTACGGCAGAGCTGGTGAGCAGGGCCTTACGCGGGGAGCGATCCGTCTTCGATGCGTTGATCAATGCTCAGCCCATGAGTACACGCCTCAAGTCAAAATCGTAATGTCAACCACTTCCCGACGCTCAGATATTGATTTTCGTCGACTGATGAAGGTAATTTGCGTGTACGCGCTCCGGCAGCGACAGCATCGGAGCGTGTGCAACCCACACATCGACAGGAGATCAGAGCCATGGGGAAGCACAAGACCCAGCGCCTTATCGTCACCACCCTAGCCGCCGCCCTGCTGTTGGGCGTCCACGGGGCAGCGTCGGCGGCCGACTGTAAAGGCATGGAGAAACAGGCCTGCGAAAAGAACGAGGCCCAGTGCAGCTGGGTGGACGGCTACACGCGCTCGGACGGCGTCAAGGTGAGCGGGCACTGCCGCAAGAAGCCGAGCAAGAAGTCAAGCTCCTAAGGAAACAACGACTGATTGGCCGTCCTGGCCAAGAATCGTACGGAGCCGGGCCTGTTCGGACATTGTGCAGTCCCCCGGCTCCTCCATTTTCGGCGGCTCGAGATCCTTTGAAAATGGCGCCGCCAACCAATCGGCGTTCCGTGAACCCGACCCGCAGTCTCATCCGGGCCCTGCGGGCTCCAGCCTAGACAGCAGGCGTCCGACTGACTTCCGGCCGCGCCGCCGCCCGGCCAGCCTCGGCCCTCACGCCCCGGCCACTGCGTCGGCAAGACGCTGACCTTCAGCAAAGTCCAAGGTCCCTTCGTAGATGGCCCGGCCCGTGATGGCACCGATGATGCCTGGCCCCGGTCCCTGCCCCGCAACCGCGGCGAGCGCGCGGACGTCCTCCAGGCTGGTGATACCGCCGGAGGCGATGACCGGCACGCTTACGGCGGCCGCCAGCCGCGCGGTGGCCTCCACGTTCGCCCCCGTCAGCATGCCGTCGCGGCCGATGTCGGTATAGACGACGGCCGCGACGCCGTCGCGCTCGAAGCGGCGGGCGAGATCCTCCACGCGGTTGTCGGTGACGACGGCCCAGCCGTTGATGGCCACCTGCCCGTCCTTGGCGTCCAACCCGACGATGACGTGATCTGGGAAGGCGTTGCAGGCGCGGGCGACAAAGGCGGGCTCCTTCACGGCCTGAGTGCCGATGATGCACCAGCTCACGCCCGCGTCCAGATAGGCGGCGATGGTGTGCTCGTCGCGGATGCCGCCGCCCACCTGGATGGGCAGGTCCGGATAGGCCGCGGCGATGGCGCGGATGGCATCACCGTTGACCGGCTCGCCGGCGAAAGCGCCGTTCAGGTCCACCAGGTGCAGGCGGCGCGCGCCAGCATCGCGCCAGCGCCCGGCAACGGCGACGGGGTCGTCGCCGAAGACGGTCTCCTCATCCATGCGGCCCTGGCGCAGGCGCACACATTTGCCGTCTTTGAGGTCGATGGCG
>NZ_JAIFKJ010000579.1 GCF_019695415.1 Thiohalocapsa sp. | reverse complement strand
GCGGCGCGCCAGCAGGCCCTTGCGGGGGACGGGGGCCGCGGCCTAGGCCGTGAAGAAGTGGCGTTCGTCGGCGAGCCGCACCAGTCCGACCTCGGCGAGCTGCGTGTCGGTGCTGAAGCCCACGGCGAGGTCGATGTCGCCGTCCAGCAGCGCAGCGTAGAGCCGATCCTTGCCCTCTGCCGAGCTCGGCACCAGCAGCGTTGGCTCGGCGCGCAGCCCGTAGCGGCGGGTCAGCGGCTCGAAGCCGTCCACCGGCCGCGCCCGAAATTCGTTGGTCATGCCCATGCGCAGTGCCTGGCCCGCGTCGGCCAGTGCGCTCAGGCGTGCCGGCGCCGCGGCGGCCCGGGAGCCGGGCCGCGCCAGCACCACATAGTCGTTGCTGAAGCCGAGCAGCGGCCCGATGTCGAGCTCGAAGGGGGCGAGCGCCTCCTGGGCGGCGACGAAGGATGTCGGGTCTTCGTGCACCGGCGGATGGCCGCCCAGCGCGAGGATGGAGCCCGTGTAATCCACGTAGAGGTCGATTTCGCCGACCCAGAGGGCACCGATGGCTCCCAGGCTGTCGCGGGCGGTGTCGTCCACCTCCGCCGGGATGTCGTGGGCGCGCAGGGTCTGCGCCAGCAGCTGCGCGGTGACCTGCTGCTCGGCAAAGTCCTTGGTGCCCACCACCAGCGGGCGGTCGATCTCGCCGCAGCCGCCGAGGGCCAGGGCAGCCAGCAGGGCGAGGGGGCGGACGGCGTGGTGCAGGCGCGTCATCACGGCTGCACCTGCCGGGCCGTCGCCGCGGGCCCCTCTTCGTCGCGCAGGGTGCGCAGGAAGGCCGCGATCTGCAGCAGCAGTACCAAAGAGAAGGGGATGGCGCCACTCACGGCGAGCGTCTTGGCCACCTCCACGCTGCCCGAGAGCAGGGTGCCGATTGTGATGGCCAGGATGATCAACGCCCAGGTGAGCTTGAGGCCGATGGACGGGTCCAGCGTGCCCTTGCCGGTCATCATGCTGACCACGAAGGTGCCGCTGTCGGCGCTGGTGACCAGGAAGACGAAGATCAGCAGCAGGGCGGCCGCGCTCAGCACCTGCGCCAGCGGAAAGTAGTCGAACAACGCGAACAGCGCTTTGGCGACGTCGTCGAACACCAGATCCGCAAGCCCGCCCGAGCCCTGCAATTCCACGAAGAACCCGGCGCCGCCGAAGGTGGCGAACCAGAGCATGGAGAACAGCGACGGGATGAGCACCACGCCGAGCATGAACTCGCGGATGGTGCGCCCGCGGCTGATGCGCGCGATGAACACCCCCACGAAGGGCCCCCAGGCGAGCCACCAGATGAGGTAGGTCAGAGTCCAGCCTGCGGTCCAGTCCGTGAGCCCTTCAAAAGGATACAGCCGGAACGACATGGCCGGCAGGTTGTTCAGATAGTCGCCGAGGGTGGTGGTGAAGGTCTCCAGGATGAACCGGGTGGGGCCCACGAAGAGCACGAACAGCATGATGGCCACGGCGATGGCCATGTTGATGTTCGAGAGCACCTTGATGCCCTGGCCGAGGCCGGTGCTGGCGGAGGTGAAAAAGCACACCGCCAGGACGCAGACGATGACGATGCTCACCCAGTCCGCCTGGGGCACGCCGGCCACCTCCCCGAGCCCGGCGCGCACCTGCAGGGTGCCCATCGCGAGCGACCCGGCGAGGCCCAGGATCACCGCCACCACGCCCAGGGTGTCCGCCGCGGTGGCGACCGGCCCGACGAGCCGCCCGCGAAAGGCATAGCGAATAGGCGTGGAAATGAGCCCGGGCGCATTACGCCGGAAGATGAAATAGGCGATCACCAGGGCGCAGACGGCGTAGATGGACCAGGCGTGCAGGCCCCAGTGCAGATTGGTGAGCACCATGGCGAGGCGCGCCGCCTCCGGCGTGCCGCCTTCGAGCCCCGGCGGGTCGGTGAAGTGGTAGATAGGCTCTGCCGGCCCCCAGAACAGGAGCCCCGCGCCCATGCCGCCCGCGAACAGCATGGCGATCCAGGACACGGTCGAGAACTCGGGCTCATCGTCGTCGGCGCCGAGCTTGATGCTGCCGTAGGGGCCGAGGGCCAGCGCCGCGCCCAGCACCACGAAGCTGGTGCAGAGCATCAGGAAGACCCAGTCCAGCGTCGTCAGCGCAAAGCCGGTGAGTGCGTTGGCGGCGCCGGCGAGCGCGTCCGGCGCCAGCACGCCCCAGAGGCCGATGGCCCCGCAGATGAGCACGGAGAGCGCGAAGACGGCCCCGAGCGGGCGCCTGGTCGTCGGAGTTTCGGCCATGCGGGTCTCCCGGGTTGCGGCAGGAGCATCCCGCCAAAGCTCGATCGTCGGGCGCTTGGCGCCCCGGTGCGTAAGGTCCCTGGGCGGGGATTGGGGCATCCCTTGGCTGCGGCAAGGCTCAGGCTGCCCAGAATGGGCGGGGAGTGGATTGCCCCTCGTTGGCGGATCGCTTTGAATGCCCCCACCCGTGCCCAGTGGTCATGCCGGTCTGCAAAGGACGCGCGTCCATGGGCTGTCGCTATTGCCGACATCACCGGCGACGGCACCGTTGGGCGGCGGCGCCGTCGCCGAGATCTTCGTCGAGCAATGAGCTGCCGCGCAAAGCCAATGTCCGCGAACCCGGAGAATAGACCATGAAGCGCTTCGTTGTTGGGAGAGGCAAGACGATCGGCGTCGGCCTTGCTGTTTTGATCATGCTTTGCGGGCTGTGGGGGAGCGTGGGCTGGGCCCAGGACGCCACGGGCGACCCGGCGGCGGGCGCCGACGCACAGGACACGGCGCCGGCCTATCCCTCGGGCCTCGATGACCCGTCCATCGCGCTCGACGAGCTGGAATTGCGGCTCGTCCCGCTCACCGCCGATGAGCTCGCCCCGCTCGCCGCGGCCTGGCAGGACCGGGCGCGGGCGGCCACGCAGGCTGTGATCGATACGAGCCTCGAGGTCCGCACCGCCGATGGCACCGAGGCCGAAGCGCTGCGCCAGGAGCGGCTGGAGCTGGTGGAGGAGCGCGATCGCATTTTCGAGAAGGCGTCGGCCGTGATCTCCAGCCTCGAAGCCAAGGGCGGCGACCCGGCGGAGGTGGAGGCCATGCGGGGCTATCTGTCCGCGGTCATCGCCGCCGGGCGCTCGCAGTTGACGGTGCAGGAATTCGCCGACGGCTTCCTTGCATGGCTGGTCTCACGCGACGGCGGCATGGCCATCGGCTTTCGCATCGCCGTCATCGTCGCCGCCTTCTTCGGCCTGCTCATCGTCGCCCGGATCGTGCGTGCCTGGGTGCGCCGCGCTGTCGACCGCACACCGCAGCTCTCGAATCTGCTGAGCGGCTTCCTGGTGATGGTGGTGTACTGGCTCACTCTCGCCTTCGGCCTGATGATCGTGCTCGCCGCGCTGGGGGTGAACGTCACGCCGTTGTTCGCGCTGGTGGGCGGTGCGTCCTTCATCATCGCGTTCGCGCTGCAGGAAACGCTGGGCAACCTCGCCGCGGGCCTGATGATCATGATCAACCGCCCCTTCGACGAAGGCGACTATGTGCAGGTCGCCGGCCTCGGCGGCACGATCAAGCACGTCTCCATCATGTCCACGACAGTGACGACGCCCGACAACCAGGTGATCACGATCCCCAACTCCAAGGTCTGGGGCGACGTCATCACTAACGTCACCGCGTCCGATACCCGCCGTGTCGACCTGGTCTTCGGCATCAGCTACGGCGATTCCATCGAGCGCGCGCAGGCGGTGCTGGAAGAGGTGGTCGCGAGCCACCCGCTGGTGCTGGCGGAGCCGGCGCCGAATATCCGCGTCAGCGAGCTTGGCGACAGCTCCGTCAACTTCATCGTGCGGCCCTGGACCAAGACCGGCGATTACTGGACGGTGTACTGGGACCTCCACCGCGCCGTGAAGGAGGCCTTCGACGCCAATGGCATCTCCATCCCCTTCCCGCAGACGGACATGCACCTGCATGTGACGGACAGCGGCAAGGCGACGGGCACGGACGCCGTCGCGGCGCTGACCCGAGGCGACACCCAGCCCCGCCGCGAGGTCACCGACTACGCCAGCGGCGACCATGGCGCCGACGAGCCCGGCGAGGAGGGCGGGGGCGAGCGGGGCTAGCCCGGCACCGTCCGAGGCCTCAGACCGATTGACCTCAGGGCACCGCTTGTGGCGCGGGCAAGCGACGCCGCCCCGCGCCAGCGGGCGATCAAAGGGCAGCCGGGGCTTGCGACAGGCCGCGGGGTGCCCAAAATGAGCGCCAGTTGCAATGCTCGCGGCTGGACGTCCCCGTTGGGGGCCGTCAGCCGTGCCATCGACACGGGCATAACGGCCATGACGCTCGACGAAGACACCCTGAGCGCTTGCTTCGGCCGCATCTGGCCGGTGCACAACGACGCCTTCTGCGAGCTGCTGGTGACGCTGCGGCGGCAGTTCGACGGGGATCTGGACCGGATGCTGGTGCTCGCCGTCATCGGCTCCCGCACCCTCTCCCGCGGCCGCACCGACGGCATGTGCTATGAAAGCTTCATGGATGGCGAGCGCGCTGACGAGCCCCCTTCCATCAACCTCCAGTCCATCGCCGACTACAGTGGCATCCCGCGAGAGACCGTCCGCCGCAAGCTCCATGATCTGGAGCGCCTGGGCTGGATCACGCGGCAGGACAAGGGCTACCTCGTCGCCACCGCCAAGGCCGCGGAGGATCTCGAGCCCGCCACGCAGGCCACAATGCGCTATCTGCTCGCCATCATCGGCGGCTGGAAATCTGCCGTCTCCGAGCAGGAGTCTGGGTCCTAGGCTCCGGAGCGCCGGCTTTCCAGCCGGCCCGCCGCCTGCCCGGCTCAATGCCGGGCAGGCGGCGTCTAGGGAGATGCTGATTTATTGGGCATCCTGCCCAAAAATCAGACGGAGCCGGAA
>NZ_JAIFKJ010000312.1 GCF_019695415.1 Thiohalocapsa sp. | reverse complement strand
AGCTTTCGGTGCCGCTCATCGTCGACACCGGCGTTGGCGATAATTGGGATGAGGCACACTGACGGATAGGAAATCCAAGCCACCCTGAGCTGCCAGGTTGGCTCGCTAAGGAGGCGCCGATTTATTGGCGCTTCCGGTGCGGGGCAGGACGCCCCGCCTTTTTCGGCGACGTAAGTCGCTGAAAATGAGGGAGCCGGGAAACCTCGTTTTCCGGCTCCGTCTGATTTTTGGGCAGGATGCCCAATAAATCAGAATCTCCCGAAGGAGCCGTGCGACGTTTCGACGTTGAACACCGCGCGGGCCGATGGGGCGATGCCACCGGCCCACGCTGGCACCGCTGCCGGCATCCTCACCGCCTTGCTCCTGTCCCCCATGAGCCCGGCCATGTCTCAATTCAAAGTGAGCCGCTGCCGGGTGCTCGGCGTCGAGGGCAACGTCATCGAGATCGACGGCATCGACGCCTTGGCGGATATACCGGGGCTGGATATCAAGCCGTGCGCTATTGCATCAGGTCGTAGTCGATGCCGCGGGCGTGCAGGGCGTCGGTGCGGTGCTGCAGCCAACGCTGAAAGTTGGGTTGGTGCTCGTAGGCGCCGGTTGCGACGTAGTCGAACAGGCCGTGGATGTGGAAGGCCTTGAGGTAGCCGTCGGTGCGAAAGACCTCGTTGCCCTCGCTGTCGAAGAACACCAGGCTCGGCGTGTAGTTGATGCCGAGCTCGGCGGCCCAGTCGCGGATGGCGAGCTCGCGGCCGTCCGGCGTCTGGATGGTGTCGGTGGAGTAGGTGTCCACCACGGCCGCGTCCAGATTGGTGAGCGCCAGCGCCACCGGGTCCCGGCGCAGGATGTCCTGGTGCAGCTCGTCGCAGGCGGCGCAGACGGGCTGCTCGAACATCACCACCAGGGGCCGCTCGGACTCGGCGCGGTTGTCGGCGAGCTTGAACGGCGGCTCGAGAAAGCCCGGCTCCTGATGCAGTTTGCCGCTGGCCGCCTGCGCATCCTGGCGCTGATAGAAGTCGCGGAAGGACTCGCCCTCGCGCTCGCGTTTGAGCGCGACGTATTGGAGGCCGGCGTGGAACTGGTGCGGCGGGTAGTAGCCGTCGATGCGCAGCACCGTGCTCGCATCCTCGTCCAGCAGCAGCATGGTGGGGGTGTACTGCACGCCCAAGCCTGCGGCGAAGGCCTTCTCGGTGGTCGCGGCGCCGTCGGTGCCGGTCACCTCCCGGTCGCCCCAGATGTTGATGGCGATGACATCGAAGGCGTCCTGTGCGGTTTTGCTGATCTCTTGGTCGCCGAAGTTCTCCCGCAAGAGCTTCTCGCAGTAGGGGCAGCCGTCCTGGGAGAAATACAGCACGACGCGCTTCCCCGCGTCGGCGGCTTCGGCGACGTCCTCGCGGATGTCGAGGAAGGAGTTCTTGAACCAGTCCGGCTTCGAGTGGTAGCCGGGGTTCTGCAGGTCGGTGAGGACCTCGGCGTCACTCGCGGCCAGCGCTGGTTGGAGGGCCCAGGACGCCGCGAGCAGCAGCGGGAGTGCAGTCAACCTCATCATTGGTGGTCACCATCGTTGTCGTTATAGCGGAGAGTAGCGAGTCTCAAGGGGCGAGGCTCGAGGAGGAGAGGACAGAGCAGCAGGTTTTTTGCAGGACAAACCG
>NZ_JAIFKJ010000381.1 GCF_019695415.1 Thiohalocapsa sp. | reverse complement strand
TTGCGGAAAGGGTAGGACGGGGGGGCCCGGGGTCAGGATCTAATCGAGGGCTTCCAGGGGGGCTTCGTCGGGGCGGCCGAGAGCAAAGAGGCCCTGGCCGAGAACAGCCGCGGCGTGCCTTTTGTCACGCTGCCCGGCCGCCGCGGCGGCAGCGCCATGGCCGCCGCCGCCGTGAAGGCGCTGGGCGTCGAGCACACCGCGGGGCACCGCAGCGCATGAGCCCGTTCGATGCCCATGCAGATGCGCTGAGCCCGCCGCACTCCGGCGCCACCGCCGGGCAGAGTGCGCGGAGCCGCGCCCCGGAGCAGACCGTCGGGCGGCTGTTCGGTGTCGGCGTCGGTCCCGGCGACCCTGAGCTGCTGACGCTGAAGGCGCTGCGGCTGCTGCGCGCATCTCCGGTGGTGGCTTACTATGCGGCCCCAAAAAAGCGCGGCAACGCCTATACGACAGTGGCGGACTACTTGCGACCGGACCAGATCCTGCTGCCGTTGGTGTACCCGGTGACGGGCCGCATCCCGGCGCCGCCCTTCGACTACGAAGGCACCATGCGCCGCTTCTACGACCGCGCCGCCGAGCTGGTGGCGGGGCATCTCGCCGCCGGCCGCGACGTGGCCGCCCTGTGCGAGGGGGACCCCTTCTTCTACGGCTCCTTCATGTACCTTTATGATCGGCTGGCCGGGCGTTTTCGGGCGGAAGTGGTGCCGGGTGTCTGCTCGGTGGTCGCCAGCGCCGCGGCGCTCGGCACGCCGCTGGTGTATCGGGATCAGAGCCTGCTGGTGCTCGCGGGCACGCTGCCGGAGGCGGAGCTTGAGCGCCGCCTGGCCGAGGCCGAAGCGGCCGCCATCATGAAGCTCGGCAGCAATTTTGCGAAGGTGCGCCGCGTGCTGACCCGCCTCGGGCTCGCCGACCGTGCCCTCTACGTGGAGCGCGCCAGCATGCACGGCGAGCGCAGCGTACCGCTGGCCGACATCGACCCGACGACAGTGCCCTACTTCTCCATGCTGCTGCTGCCCGGGGCGCCGTGGCAGGGCGCGTGAGTGAAGTACCCCCGCAGGGCTCGGACACCGGCAGCCTCACCGTCGTCGGCCTTGGCCCGGGCTCGCAAGCCCAACGGACTCCTGAAGTGAGTGCCGCGCTGGCTGCGGCCACCGACGTGCTGGGCTACCAGACCTACCTGGACCTAGCGGGTCCCTTTCGCCCCGGGCAGCGCGTGCATGCGTCCGACAATCGCGAGGAGCTGGACCGCGCCCGACACGCCCTCAGCCTCGCCGCCGCCGGCGCGCGGGTGGTGCTGGTCTCCTCCGGCGACCCGGGCGTCTTTGCCATGGCCGCCGCCGTGCTGGAGGCGCTGGAGCATGCCGAAGACCCTGCCTGGCATCGCGTTGCGCTGCACATTCTGCCCGGCGTGTCAGCGGCCCAAGCCGCCGCTGCCCTGGCAGGCGCGCCGCTGGGGCACGACTTCTGCGCCCTATCGCTCTCGGATAATCTCAAGCCCTGGGCGGAGATCGAGCGCCGCCTCACGCTGGTGTGCGAGGCAGACCTGGTGCTGGCCCTGTACAACCCCCGTTCCAAGGCCCGGCCGGACCAGTTCGCCCGCGCGCTCGCCGTGATCCGCGAACAGCGCACCGCGGACACCGTCGTCGTGCTCGGCCGCAATATCGCCCGCAGCGGCGAGCAGCTCGAGGTCACCACCCTTGGCAAGCTCGACCCCGAGCAGGTGGACATGCGCACCGTGGTGATCATCGGCTCCTCACGCACACGGCGCATCGAGCGGCCTGACGGTGGGTGCTGGGTCTATACGCCCAGATACTATTAGGGCTGACTGCAGGCGTGGGCACTCCCTTCCGTAGACTACCCGCCCGCTCCGTTACCTACCGCTCCGCGCAGCCACTGCACGGCAGTCGCAACGTCTGGTGCCGTCGGCAGCGTCGGCCGCTGCGGGCGCTCTCGCATCACCACCGGAATGCGGCGCTCGCGGGCGGCCTGGAGCTTGGCGGCACTCGCGACTCCTCCGCTGTTCTTGCACGCGATGCAGTCGATGTCGTGGCGCTCGAGCAGCGCGCGCTCGGCGTCCAGGTCGAAGGGCCCGCGGTCCAGCAGCAGCTCGGCATGGGCGAAGGCCGGCAGTGGGTCCGGCTGACTAACACAACGCACCAGAAACCAGACATCGTCCAGCATCGCGAAGGGCGCGAGCTCTTGGCGGCCCACCGCCAGCAGCACGCGGCGGGCACCCAGTGTGCGCAGCGCGATGACCGCGCCGTACCAGTCGCTCACCTGCTCCCAGCGATCGCCCGGCCCGGGGCTCCAGGCGGGGCGCTCCAGGCGCAACAGCGGCACGTCAAGCCTTGCACAAGCCTGGGCAGCATGCGCGCCCATGGTGGCGGCGAAAGGGTGGGTC
Source organism: Thiohalocapsa sp. (assembly GCF_019695415.1). Lineage (GTDB taxonomy): Bacteria > Pseudomonadota > Gammaproteobacteria > Chromatiales > Chromatiaceae > Thiohalocapsa. The sequence continues at coordinate 2,522 of NZ_JAIFKJ010000381.1, read as the reverse complement.
GCGTCGATGACGGCCGCAACGTGGTGGCCTGCGAGATAGGCCGCGAGGCCATCGGTGCCACCGAAGCCCCCGACGCGCAGCTCACCCGAGGGCCGGCGCGGATTGGGCGTGCGCCCGGCCAGCGAGGTTACGACGCGCAGATCCGATCTGTCGGTCAGTGCATCGGCCAGCGCATAGCCCTCACTGGTGCCGCCGAGGACCAGAATAGTGGCCGGTGTGGGTTGCCTCATGCTTCGCACGGTCGATGGCGGGTCATTGCAGCGCATCCCGCAGCAGCGCCGCGGCTCGGTAAGCGCCATGGACCATTTTGCTGTAGGGCAGCAGCACGAACAGGGCCAGTACCGTGCCCAGGTGCACCGCGAGCAGCAGCCCCCTAGCCCCCGTCCCGCGCAGCGCCAGCAGCGCCAGGCCGGTTGCGGCGACGGCGAGCAACAGCCAGATGAGCGCAACGTCGGCGCCACGGGTGCCCGGGTCAGTGGGTGAGGGGTCCTCCCGGCGGTGCAGCCACAGCAGCCCAATGCAGCCCGCCACCATGCCGATGCCGCCGGCGGTGCCGAGCAGCACTGGCGCGCTCAGCAGCGGATAGGGCGCCTGTTGGCCCAGCAGGTGGTGCTGTCCGGCGGCGACCATGGTGGAGGCCAGGCAGAGCAGAAAGCCGTAGAAGACCGCGTGATGAAAGCGCCGCCGCAACCGGGACGGACGGTGATCCAGGTCCGCGCAGCCGGGGCCGCCGCCGGATTGGTTCTTGAGCGTCAGCAGGTCCAGCGCAGCGCGCCCAAGCGCGGTGCCGATGCCGGTGCTGCGCGGCGGTGCCCCAGCTGTCGCTGGCGCCGTCGCCCGCCAGAAGCGCGCAACCCCGATGCCAATGGCCAGCAATGCGAAGCCCAGACTCAGCGCTGCCCCGCCGGTCATGACGCCAAACGGCACCACCCGGTAGAAGGCGCCCGGACCGGTGTGCACGGCGAACAGGGTCTCCGTCGGCACCGCCAGCACCACCGCCAGCGTGAACGCCAGCACCACCGCCGCCGCAAGCCCCGCCGTCCAGCGCCCGCTGCCATCGAACGACCGGGCCAAAGCCCGCGGCCAGGCGTAGCGGGCAAAGCTTTGCCAGCGCTGCCGGGCCAGCGCCCTCGGCAGGTTCACCGCGAAGGCGTGCGGCGGTGCGTACTGGCAGTCGTAGAGGCAGCTGCGGCAGTGGTGGCAGAGGTTGGCGAGCTGGTCGAGGTCGCCGTCTGTGAGTCGGCGGCGGCGCTCGGCGGCGCTGAACACGGCGCAAAGGCCATTGCAGTAGTTGCAGATATTGCAGATGGCGAGCTGGCGGCGGGCCTCGGCGGCTTCTGCAGAGGTGCCGGGGTCAACGGCGGCCATGGTCGGCTCCAACGGGTTTGTCGCGACAGGGATGCCGCTCCCACGGGTCATCAATGGGACCCACAGTCGGCTCCGGCGCGGCCCGCGGCCTGCGCGGCCTCGAAGCCGGCGATGCGCCCGAACACCAGCGAGATACTGACGGCGAGGCCGGACACATAACCTTGCGGGATCAGGTTTGCGGCCATGATCATGCCCGCCGCGAAGCCATTGTCCAGGTGTCCAGCATCGGCCCATGCTACCCGGGTGCGGGTGTCTACGGCGATGCCGTGGTGGGCGAAGGTGACCCCGGGGCGCATGGGGTAGGCCGCGAACGGCGGCTCGACGATGGGGTTGGCGCAGGCGGACTTGGGCGGGTCGAGCCCGGCGGTGTGCCAGCCGGCCGCATCGTCCATGTCCTCCGGTTGCTGCAGGCTCGCATTGTAGGTGTCCACCGTCGCGCGCAGGCCGTTGGCGTCGATGCCGGCGGCCGCGGCCAGGGCGTGGATGCTCTGTGCCTGGATGGACGGGTACAGCGCCGCCGGCGTCGCCCGCAGCCCGGCGGCGTCCAGCACCAGCCAACCGATCTGTCCGGGGTAGGCCGCCAGCCGCTGCCCCCAGCGGGAATAACGGGTGGAGGCAGTGTCGGCACCTTCGTCGTGCCGGCGGCGGCCGTCGCGGTCCACGACGATGCCAAGCGGCATGCCGCGGATGCGGGTGACAATCCCGCCGTCCGCCGCCGGCGAGCGGGCGTCCACGGCTACGAGATAGAGCCCAGCCGGGTCACCGATGCCTAGGGCCCCCGCCGCCAGCAGCCAGCGCAATAGCTCTCCGCGGACATGGGGCGTGCCGCGGTTGACGAAGCCGCGTGCGGCCTCGCCCCAGAGCCGGGCGAGCCAGGCCGGGTCTGCATGCGCGCCGCCGCAGGCCAGCACGCAGGCGCCTGCGGGCATGGCACCTTGGTCCGTCAGAGCCGCGGTGACGCGTCGCCCGTCCAATGCGAGCCGGTTCCCGCCGCCGCCCGGCGTGATCCCCCCGCCGAGCGCGACCCCTCGGTCCGCACGCGCCCCCCCCCCCGCCACGCCGCCCCCCCGAAACACTGCGGTCCCGCCCCCGTCAGGCCGCGCCCCCTGCGCCGGTACTTGCCGCGCGACGCCCCTCCCCCGCTGCCCGCCCCG
>NZ_JAIFKJ010000201.1 GCF_019695415.1 Thiohalocapsa sp. | reverse complement strand
TGGTTGGGAAGAGGCGGCAGCAGCCCCACCGTAAGAGCGTCGACGCGTGCGGGCCGCCTGCGGCGTGTCGGGCCAGGGGTCCGAGCCAGCGGCGCGCACCGCTGCGCGGCGTCTTCTGTCCGGGGGCCGCCTGCTGGTTGCGGGCGGGCGGGTGTGGCGGTGTCTGTGGGCGCTGTGCCTGGCGCGGCATGTTGTACTGCTTGCCAAGGCTGCGGCCGCCACCGAAGCGGCGGGCATCGGCGTCCTCCGGCAGCACCAGGGCGCCGACAAAGACAAGACTCAGCATTGCGACGAGAAAAGCTTTCATGGTGTGACTCTCAGTGGCTCCCTTAGGGATGTTGAGCTGTGATCGTTGTGGGTGCTCGCGGGGTCAAGCCGGATGACCTCTGCCGCACCGATGCCGCGCGGGTCGCTTGCGGCCTCCACGCGGGCGCCGGCGCGATCCCAGTGCACCAGTTGCATATTGCCGTAGGGACGCTCGGCGGTCCGCAGCCTATGGCCGCGGCGCGCCAGACTCGCCTGCACCTGGGGCGAGAAGGCATCCGGCTCCAGCAGCACCTCGTCCGGCAGGTATTGGTGATGGAAGCGCGCCGCGGCAACCCATTCCGCAGCGCCGTTGCCGGCTGCGGGGTCGAGCCCGGTGGCGGCGAGTATGCCGCCCAAGACCATGGTGATGATCCGGCTGCCGCCGGGGGTACCGAGGATGACCACCCGGTCGGCGGACTCGAGGAACGTGGGGCTCATGCTCGAGAGCATGCGCTTACCCGGCGCGATCGCGTTGGCTTCGCCGCCGACAAGGCCGTAGGCATTGGGCACGCCCGGCTGGGCTGCGAAGTCGTCCATCTCGTCGTTCAGCAGCACCCCGGTGCCCGGCGGCACGAAGCCCGAGCCGAACGGATAATTGATGCTCAGGGTGGCAGCAACGCGATTGCCGGCGGTGTCCAAGATCGAGAAATGCGTCGTATCCGCCCCGGCACCGCCGACGGCCGACGCCGGCTGGCTTGGGGTGGCGCGTTCCATGGCGAAATCCCGCATCAGCCCGGCCGCGTAGAAGGGGTGCGTCAGGCGTGCCACCGGTACGTCCACGTGATCCGGGTCGCCCAAGAGCTGGGCACGATCGCGATAGGCTCGCCGCATGGCCTCGATGACAAGGTGCGCGCGATCCGCGGAGTCCAGTGCCGCAAGGTCGAAGCCCTGCAGCATGCCGAGCATCTGCACCAGCGCGACGCCGCCAGAGGATGGCGGCGCAGCGCTTACCAGGCGCCAGCGGCCGGTGGGGGCATCGAATTGTCCGGTGACGGGGGCACGCTCCACCACGCGGTAGGTCGACAAGTCTTCGCGCGTCCAGATGCCGCCGGCGTCTCGCACACCTTGCACCAGGCGCCGCGCGAGCTCCCCATCGTAGAAGCCCGCATGCCCCTCACGAGCAAGGCGGATCAGCGTTGCCGCAAGCTCCGGCTGGCGCAGCCGGGTGCCTGCGGCCGGCACCGCGCCGTCCCGCAGAAACTGGCGGGCGGCCGCCGGTGAGGCAGCGATGACCTCGCGGCGCCAGCGTGCGAGCCGCCCGTAGACCTGGTCGACTGCAAAGCCGTCGCGGGCGAGCTCGATGGCGGGCAGCAGGCTCGCCGCCAGCGGCAGCTGCCCATAGCGCTCG
>NZ_JAIFKJ010000627.1 GCF_019695415.1 Thiohalocapsa sp. | reverse complement strand
GGGTAGCGCAGGGCGAAGGGGCCGTCGTGACGGCAACCCGTGTAGAGCAGGTGGCGCAGCTCGTCCTCATCGGCCGGGGCGCAGACCGTCATGTTGGGCATCGAGCGCAGGTAGGAGCGGTCGAAGACGCCGTGGTGCGTCGGGCCGTCGGCGCCGACCAGGCCGCCGCGGTCCAAAGCGAAGACCACCGGCAGGTTCATCAGGCAGACGTCGATCAGCACCTGGTCGTAGGCCCGCTGGAGGAAGGTGGAGTAGATCGCCAGCACGGGCTTCTTGCCCGCGATCGCCAACCCGCCCGCCAGGCTGACGGCGTGCTGCTCGGCGATGCCGACGTCGATGAACTGCTCCGGCAGGGCCTCGGCCAGGATGACCGTGCCGGTGCCGTCGGGCATGGCGGCGGTGATGCCGACGACGTCGCCGTCGGCGGCGGCGATTTCGGTCAGCGTGCAGCCGAAGACCTCGGTGTAGGTCGGTACCTCCCCGGACGTCGGACAGCGACCCGTCGCCACGTCGAAGCGGCCCAGCCCGTGGAACTTGGTCGCGTCGCGCTCGGCCGGCTTGTAACCCTTGCCCTTCTGGGTATGGACGTGGAGCAGCACGGGGCGCTCGACGTCGCGCACCTGTTTGAGCGTCCCCACCAGCTTGGGCAGGTCGTGGCCGTCGATGGGGCCGAAGTAGAGGCAGCCCATCTCCTCGAAGATCATCCCCGGGGTGACCATGTTCTTCAGGCCCTCTTCCCGCTTGCGCGCCAGGGTGAAGATCCCCATACCCACTCCGGGGATCTTCTTGACCACCTCGCGGACCTGCTTCCTCAACGACAGGTAGCTGCGCGTGGTCATCATCCGGTTGAGGTAGTTGCTCAGCGCGCCGACGCTCTTGGAGATCGACATCTTGTTGTCGTTGAGCACCACCAAGAAGGGGAACTTCTGCTGGCCGGCGTGGTTGAGGGCCTCGAAGGACATCCCGCCGGTCAGCGAGCCGTCACCGACCACGGCGCAGACCCGGTACTCGTCCTCGCGCTCCCGGGCCAAAGCCATTCCCAGGGCCGCCGAGATGGCCGTCGAGGCGTGGCCCACGGCGTAGGTGTCGTAGGGCGACTCCGCGGGCTTGGGGAAACCGGAGATGCCGCCGTACTGGCGGATGGTCCGCAGCTTGTCGCGCCTACCGGTCAGTACCTTGTGGGCGTAAGCCTGGTGACCGACGTCCCAGACCAGCTTGTCCCGCGGCGTCGTCAGGGCGTAGTGCAGGGCGATGGTCAGCTCCAGGGCGCCCAGGCTGGGGGCCAGGTGGCCCCCAGTCTGCGCGACCGTTTCGATGATGAAGCGCCGTAACTCGCCGGCCAGCTCCTCGAGCTCGAACATGTTCAACCGGCGCAGGTCCGCCGGGAAATCGATCTGTTTCAGCAAGCGGTAATCTTCGTCCATGGGGATCCCAGCTTCCGAAGGGGGATGTCGGCTGCGGCGGCGACCTCGGCAAGACCGTTGTTACGGCTCACGGCTCCCGCCGGCCGGAACCGGCACGGTTTTTGCATCTCGGCGACCGTTGGGCCCGGCCGGTAAAGGTGCGCCCCCGCCAAACACGTGCCGGTTCCGTCCGGACTGGGGCTGACTGGGGCGGGGCGGGTGGGACGCCGCCGTGTCGGGGGGCGCGGCGGGGG
>NZ_JAIFKJ010000077.1 GCF_019695415.1 Thiohalocapsa sp. | reverse complement strand
AACGGGCCGACCAAGCGCATGAAGGCGCTCGGCCCTGGGGCCGCCTATCGTGACGCCCAGGAGGAGTCGGACGCGGACGCTGCCGGGGAGGGATACTTTCCGGACGGCATAGAGGAGCGGCGCTATTACCAGCCCGTGGAGCGGGGGCTGGAGATCAAGATCCGCGAGAAGCTGGCGCGGCTCAGAGCGCTGGACCGGGCCGCCGGTAAGGCGAGCGACGGCGAGGCCTAGCGCGCGGGCTCGTTCCCCGATGCGCGACACCGCGTGAGCGGTGTCGCGAGGCAGCTTGGCATCACGGCCCCTCACCGAGGCAATCGGCCAGGTCGTAGATCCGCTCGCTCGGGAACCTGTCCGGGTCGAGCCCGGCCTCCCGAATGGCCCAGTCCCGGCCGTCGTCCCAGGCCGATTCGAGGATCTCGGCCAGAATGGCGGGGTGGCGCAGCCCCGGGTTCTTTGCCATCAGACGCGCCACCTGCCGTCGTTGCGTGGCGATGGAGTTGCGCCAGCTCTTCTCGTTGGTCGGCGTGCGCTCGGTTTGCACCTGAAGCTTCAGCAGATGCGCGACGATCACCGCAAGCCGTGACGCCAGCGCGCGTTGCTCCGAGCGCCCCATCTCTTCCACTTCCTCGGCTAGGTGCTTGCGGTCGATGCGGCCCAGATCGCCGGCGCGTATCGCCGAGGCTTGCTCTTGGGTCCACGAGAAAAAGTCCTGCTCATACGCGGTGCTCATTGGATCGGCCTGCGATTGTCGAGGATGCGACGATGATAGCCGAAGCGAATATAAGGTTAGAAAACATCATGCGCGACACCGCGGGAGTGGTGTCGCGAGGCACAGCCACACCAGTGGTCGGGTTACGACCTGACAGACTCACCCGACCTGCCCGGCTGCGTCCAGGCTGAGGGCGCCTCGGCATGCCGGTGGCTCAGGTCAGTCCTCGCGCTTCCATTTGGCGGTGACCTTGACCGAGCCCGTGGCAGAGCCGGTGACGATGACGGGGATGGGCTGGGTCTCGCCCTTGAAGCCGATGCTGACTTCCATGGCCCATTCATGGGGCGACTGCTCGACGAGGCTTGCGTGGACGTTGCGGGCCATGGCGCCGATGCTGTTGCGCAGCATGGCCATGGCATCGTCGAGCTTCTCGCCCATACCGGTGGGCTCGGCGCCGGCGGGCAGGTTGGCGTGGTAGCCGGGGGCGGCGATGTCGGCCTGCTCCACTTCCACCAGGATCTGGCTGCCGTCGTCCAGGGTCAGGGGTTTGATGCGGATCATGCGGGGCGCTCCGGTCTTAAGGTTGGCTGGGTTTGGACGGTGCGGAGCATAGTCGAAGGGGGGCGGAGTGCGGGAGTGCGGGAGTGCGTGGTGCGGAGTGCGGGGTGCTGGGTGTGCGACCGCACTTCGCACCGCGCACTTCGCACTTCTTCCCGCACTTCGCACTTTTCTTCCCCAGCCCGCCGCGATAGGCTAGCCGGCTTCGCATCCGTCCCCGAGATCGACCCGATGCCGACCCCCCGTACCCTCTACGACAAGATCTGGGACGACCATGTCGTCCGCACCGACGAGCATGGTACGTCGCTGCTGTACATCGATCGGCAGCTGGTGCACGAGGTGACATCGCCGCAGGCGTTCGAGGGCTTGCGGCTCGCCGGGCGCAAGCCGCGGCGGCCGGAGACACACCTGGCGGTGCCGGATCACAACGTGCCGACGACGGACCGGCATCTCGGCATCACGGACCCGATCTCGCGCATCCAGGTGGAAGCCCTGGAGGCGAACTGTCGGGAATTCGGCATCCAGCTCTTCGACATGGCGGACAAGCGCCAGGGCATCGTGCACGTCATCGGCCCAGAGGAGGGCTTCACGCTGCCGGGCATCACCATGGTCTGCGGCGATAGCCACACCTCGACCCACGGCGCCTTCGGGGCGCTGGCTTTCGGCGTTGGCACCTCTGAGGTCGAGCACGTGCTGGCAACCCAGTGTCTCCTGCAGAGGAAGTCCAAGTCCATGCTGGTGAGCGTGGACGGGGAGCTCGGCCGGGGCGTGACGGCTAAGGACATCGTGCTCGCCATCATCGGCGAGATCGGCACGGCAGGTGGCACTGGTCATGTCATCGAGTACGGCGGTGATGCCATCCGCGCGCTCAGCATGGAAGGGCGCATGACGGTCTGCAACATGTCCATCGAGGCCGGCGCCCGCGCCGGCCTCATCGGCATCGACGAGAAGACCATCGACTATGTCCGCGGCCGGCCCATGGCGCCGCAGGGTGAGCTGTTCGAGCAGGCCGCTGAGCACTGGCGGAGCCTCAACTCCGATCCCGGCGCCGAGTACGACCGCGTGGTGCACATCGACGCCGCGAGCATCCGCCCCCAAGTAACCTGGGGCACGTCGCCGGAGATGGTGCTGCCTGTCGACGGCAGTGTGCCCGACCCGGCGGAGATTGCCGATCCCGTCAAGGCCGGCAGCTACCGCCACGCGTTGGCGTATATGGGCCTCACACCCGGTACGCCGCTGGCCGAGATTCCGCTGGACAAGGTCTTCATCGGCTCCTGCACAAACGGGCGCATCGAAGACCTGCGCGCGGCCGCCGAAGTAGCTAGAGGCCGCAAGGTGGCCGATTCCATCAAGCTCGCGATGGTCGTGCCCGGCTCCGGTCTGGTAAAGGAGCAGGCGGAGGCCGAAGGACTGGACCGGATCTTCACAGAGGCGGGCTTCGAGTGGCGCGAGCCGGGCTGTTCCATGTGCCTTGCGATGAACGCCGACCGCCTCGAGCCCGGCGAGCGCTGCGCCTCCACCAGCAACCGCAACTTCGAAGGTCGCCAAGGGCAGGGTGGCCGCACCCACCTGGTGAGCCCGGCGATGGCCGCGGCCGCCGCCATCCATGGCCGCTTCGTCGACGTCCGGGAGGAGGGCGCCTAGTTCGCCAGATACCGCGCGGGACGCAACCTGACGACCGTTCAATGACTCCTCTAGGTTCAAGTCATGCCCATCAAGCCCTTCGAGAACTTCCGCGGCGCGGTGCTGCCGCTGGACCGTGCCAACGTGGACACGGACGCTATCATCCCGAAGCAGTTCCTCAAGTCCATCAAGCGCACCGGGTTTGGGCCGAACCTGTTCGATGAGTGGCGCTATCTGGATCGGGGCGAGCCGGGTCAGGACTGCTCCAACCGCCCGCTGAATCCGGACTTCGTGCTGAACGACCCGAAGTATGCGGACGCGACCATTCTGCTCACGCGGCACAACTTCGGTTGCGGGTCGTCCCGGGAGCATGCGCCCTGGGCGCTGGCGGATTATGGCTTCAAGGTGCTCATCGCCCCAAGCTTCGCGGACATCTTTCACCAGAACGCCATCAAGAACGGGCTCCTGCCCATCGTGCTGGATGAGGCCATTGTTGACCGGCTGTTCCAGCTCGCCACCGACAGCGACGAGCCGCTCACCATCGATGTGGACCTGCAAAACCTGACGCTCGACGCAGACGGCCACGGCACCATCGAGATCGACATCGACCCCTTCCATCATCATTGCCTGATCCATGGCCTCGACGACATCGGCCTGACGCTGACGCATGCCGACGACATCGCGGCCTATGAGGCGCGTCGGCAGAACGAGGCGCCCTGGCTCTTCGCTTGATGGCAGCGCGTATCCGCCGGACCCGGGCGTATGCGCCGTTATGGCACCGGCGGCCGGCGCCGGTCCAGTGCATTCTTGATCCACCCACGAGGGAGACGCTTTGAGCAAGCAGATTCTGATTCTGCCCGGTGACGGCATCGGCCCGGAAATCGTCGCCGAGGCGGTGAAGGTGCTGGACTGCCTGCGTCACGACTTCGGCCTCGCCATCGAGACCGAGCAGGCGTTGGTGGGCGGCTCGGCCTACGACGCCGAGGGCCATCCATTGCCGGAGGCAACGCTCACGGCCGCGAAGGCGGCCGACGCCGTTCTGCTCGGCGCCGTCGGCGGGCCCAAGTGGGAGCCGCTCGACATCTCGGTGCGCCCGGAGAAGGGGTTGCTCGGGCTGCGCTCGGAGCTCGGGCTGTTTGCAAATTTGCGCCCGGCCATTCTCTACCCGCAGCTTGCCGATGCTTCGACGCTGAAGCCGGAGGTGGTCGCGGGGCTCGACATCCTGATCGTCCGCGAGCTGACCGGCGGCATCTACTTCGGCCGTCCGCGCGGCATCGAGACGCTGAGCTCCGGTGAGCGCAGGGGCATCAACACTCTGGTTTACACGGAGTCCGAGATCGACCGCATCTGCCGCGTCGCTTTCGACCTCGCGATGAAGCGCGGCAAGCGCGTTTGCTCGGTGGACAAGGCCAATGTTCTGGAGTGCACTGAGCTGTGGCGGGAGGTGGCGACGCGGGTGGGCAGCGAGTATCCGGAAGTGGAGCTCAGCCACATGTACGTCGACAACGCCGCCATGCAGTTGGTGCGGGCCCCAAAGCAGTTTGACGTGATGGTCACCACCAACATGTTCGGCGACATACTCTCGGATTGCGCTGCCCAGCTGACAGGCTCCATCGGTATGCTGCCGTCGGCGTCGTTGAATGCCGAGGAGAAGGGCATGTACGAGCCAATCCACGGCTCGGCGCCGGATATAGCGGGCAAGGACGTCGCCAATCCGCTCGCCACCATTCTGTCGGTGGCCATGATGCTGCGCTACTCGCTGGACGAGCCGTCGCATGCAGATCGCATCGAGCAGGCCGTCTCCACCGTGCTGGACCAGGGGCTGCGCACTGCGGATATCGCCGGCGCGGGAACGCAGACCGTCGGCACGGCGCAGATGGGGGACGCGGTTGTTGCGGCGTTGAGGGTGAGTTCCGCGTGACGAGGTTAGAGTGATGAGGAGTGCCGGGGGCGACAACCGGCCCCGCCCCTCGCCACTAGCCCCTCGAACCCTGGCTCTTTTCACCACCTCACAACCCACGAGACTAAGGACGAACTCGTCA
>NZ_JAIFKJ010000310.1 GCF_019695415.1 Thiohalocapsa sp. | reverse complement strand
CTGGCGATCGGGCTGGGCGAAGGGCGGCGGGATCGCGTCGCAGGTCTGGACCCGGGACAGCGGGCCGACCTTGTACCAGCCGTCCTCCCGGCCCAGCGAGCGCAGGAAGGGAAACTTCAGGTAGGTCCAGGGCTTGACACTGAGCTCGATGTAGTCGTCGTAGCGGCGATAATCCACGTCGTCCAGGATGATCTGTCCGGACGCATCCCGGGCGCGGAGATTGCCGTGGTACATGTCGAGCGAGCCATCCGCCGCGACGATGCTCAGCATGTTGGAGCGGAACGCCGCGAAGCTGTTGTACAGCGCGGCATTCGTCATCTGCAGCCGTTTGGCCAGGGCCACCGCCTCGCGCGCCCACTCGATGACCTTGTAGACATCCGCGAGCAGGCTGTCGCGCTCCTCAGGCGTCAGTGACTTGTTGACGCCGCCCGGGATGGCGCCGGTGCCGTGGACGCGCTTGCCGGAGGTGAGGCGGATGACCTCCTGACCGAACTTGCGCAGCAGCACGCCCTTGCGCGCGATGTCGGGGTGCTCGGCGGCGACGCCGACGATGTTGCGCTTGGCCCGGTCGGAGTCGAAGCCGAACAGCAGGTCCGGCGTGGCGAAGTGGAAGAAGTGCAGCGAATTGGACTGCAGGATCTGGCCATAGTGCATCAGCCGACGGATCTTCTCCGCGGTCGGCGTGAGGCGCTCGATGCCCAGCATCATGTCCATCGCCTTGGACGAGGCGATCTGATGGGCGACCGGGCAGATGCCGCAGATCCGCTGCACCAGCACCGGCACCTCCCAGTAGGGCCGGCCCTGGATGAAGCGCTCGAAGCCGCGGAATTCCACGATGTGCAGCCGGACTTGGCGCACATGATCGTCCTGGTCGAGCAGGATCGTGACCTTGCCGTGCCCTTCCACCCGCGACAGCGGCTCGATAACGACACGACGCAGCGCCTTGGGGTCGGCGGCGGTTTCCAGGTCGGCGGTGTCCAGAGTCGAGGCCATGGGTTGGCACTCCCGTTGGTTAGTCGTAATGCATCAGCCCGAAGCCGAGCCGCGGCGTGCGCCCGTCGAGCAGATCGGTCAGGAGCTTCCAGAAGGCATCCGCCGGGGGCGGACAGCCCGGCAGGAAATAGTCGATCTGCACCACCTCGTGCAGCGGGTAGACCTTGTCCAGCAGCAACGGCAGCTCGGGGTCGTTCGGAATCAAACCCGCATCGACGGTCTCCTCCGTGACATAGACCTCCTCGAAGAGCTCGGCGAGATTGATCCGATTGCGCTCCGCCGGCAGCCCCCCGTTGATGGCGCAGGCGCCCATGGCCACCAGGATCTTGCAGTTCTCGCGAAACTCCCGCAGCACCTCCACGTTCTCGGCGTTGCAGATGCCGCCCTCGAGCAGGCCGATGTCGCAGGGATCGCAGTGCTTGATATCGGTCAACGGCGAGCGGTCGAATTCGATGCGCTCGATGAGATCGAAGAATCGCTCGTCGATGTCGACGAACGATGTATGGCAGCCGAAGCAGCCGGCGAGGGATGCCGTTGCCACCTTGAACTTGCGCGGCGCGTTCATGGCTCGCCCTCCGGCTGAGGGGTCGGGAGCGCGGGGGCGTCGGCCAAGGCCTGGGCGCGACCAGGGGCCAGGCGGAACAGGGGCGCGCCGGTGGGGACCGAGAG
>NZ_JAIFKJ010000519.1 GCF_019695415.1 Thiohalocapsa sp. | reverse complement strand
TAGAGCCCCTTGCGGCGGGCGACGATGGGGCGGTAGGCGGGGATGTAATGATCCGCGACGCTGCGCATGAAGGCGAAGCAGCGCGCGAAGCCCCAGGTGTTGAGATCATCGAAGAAGAGCCCGCCGACGCCGCGGGGCTCCTGGCGATGCTTGAGGTAGAAGTATTCGTCGCACCAGCGCTTGAGCCTGCCGTGCAGCTGGTCTGCTGTCTCTGCCTCGTCGCCGAAGCCTTCACAGGCGGCGCGGGCAGTGCGGTGCCAGTGGATCACGTCTTCGTCGTTGCCGTAATAGGGCGTGAGATCGAAGCCGCCGCCGAACCACCAGACCGCGGGCTCGCCCGGCTTCTCTGCGACGAAGAAGCGCACGTTCATGTGCGAGGTCGGCACGTACGGGTTCCAGGGGTGCATCACCAACGACACGCCCATCGCGCGGAAGCCGCGGCCGGCGAGCTCCGGGCGGGCCGCGGTGGCGGACGGCGGCAGGCGCTCGCCCTGGACGTCTGAAAAGTTGATGCCGCCCTTCTCGAACACTGCGCCGCCCTCCATGACCCTAGAGCGCCCACCGCCGCCGCCGGGCCTGTCCCAGGCGTCCTCACGGAACTCGGCCCCGCCGTCCTCGGTGGCGAGGTCATGGCAGATGCGGTCCTGCAGCGCCAGCAGGTAGGCGCGGACGGCGTCTGGATCTGGCTGGTCGGACATGCGTGGCTCCTGCGGGTGGTTCGTCGCGGTGAGCCGACCGCGGCGCCGCTGTGGTCGCCGGAGGGCTGAGTCGTATGTTATCGAAGCAGCGCTGCGGATGCGCCGGCGATGCCGGCGGCAATGCCCCGTTATTGGGGCCTGGGAGCGGTCTGGGGGCTTTCGCAGCCCCGCAGCCGCTTCTGCATTTAGGCGACCTTGCCGCCGAGCTTCTCGATTTCCGGCGGCTCGCCAGCAACGGCGAAGACCTTATAGATCACGCCCGCCAGCCCCGCACCGATGATGGGGGCCAGCCAGAACATCCAGAGCTGCCCCAGGGCCTGCCCATAGCCGCCGGTCATCAGCGCAATCGCAGGGCCGGTGCTGCGGGCCGGGTTTACGGAAGTGTTCGTCACGGGGATGCTGATGAGGTGGATCAGCGTCAGCGCGAGGCCGATGGCGATGCCGGCGGAAGCGGCCGGGGCGCGCTTATCCGTGGCGCCCAGAATGATGAGCAGAAACATCATGGTCATCACCACCTCGGTGACGAAGCCGGCAGCGAGTGTGTACTTACCCGGCGACAGCTCTCCATAGCCGTTGACGGCCAGCGCGTTGGCCGACAGCGAAAAGTCGGGCGCCCCGGCAGCAATGAACCAGATCAAGAAGGCCGCCAGTGTCGCGCCAATGACTTGCGCGATGATGTAGGCCGGCAGGTCCGACCACGCGAAGCGACCGCCCACCGCGAGCCCGACGGACACCGCCGGGTTAAGGTGGCAGCCGGAGATGTGGCCGATGGCGTAGACCATGGTGAGTACGGTGAGCCCGAAGGCGAAGGACACGCCGAGCAGGCCGATGCCGACCTCAGGGAACGCGGCAGCGAGCACGGCGCTGCCGCAGCCTCCGAGCACGAGCCAGAAGGTGCCGATCAGCTCGGCGGTTGAGCGTTGCATGAGTGTCATTGCGGTGACTTCCTGTGGTGTTGTGTGGGGAGCGGCCCTGCGGGCCGCAGGCTGTATAGACCGAAACCTCCGCAAGATCAACGCCAGGAATTGCTTTTCGCGTCAAGAAGTCCACCAATTGTAGGAAGGTCGCGCCCAACCCAAGGGTCAGTGAGGCCGCTGTCGGGCGTCACTGTCGCAGCCGCGCGTCGAGCGGACTCACCGCCTCGACAGGTTGGGTTGGATACTCGATACTCGGTAGGCATGAGGGGCCGCATGACAACCTTGAGCCTGATCGCGCAAAAGGGCGGCACGGGCAAGACCACGCTCGCCATCCACTTGGCGGTGCAGGCCCAGCGTGCCGGGCTCGAGGTCCTGCTGGTGGACACGGACCCGCAGGGCAGCGCCGGCGCCTGGTGGCAGCGGCGCCCGGCGGACGCGCCGGCGCTGGTGCAGGGGCAGGGGACGGAGCTCGCAGACATGCTGGACGAGGCCCGCCGTCGCGGCTTCGCGCTCGTTATCGTTGATACGGCCCCGCACAGCTCGGAGCAGTCCCGCGCCTGCGCTGAGGTGTCTGACGCGGTGCTGATCCCGACCCGTCCCGCGATCCTCGATCTGGACGCGATCGGCATTACCACCGCGCTCGTGGCTGACCTGAAGGTGCCGGCGCAGATCGTGCTGAACGCCTGCCCGCCACCCACCCGGGCGCAGGAGCCGCGCCTCGTGGCTGAAGCGCGGGAGGCGCTGACGGCCTACCCGGTGCCCGTGTGCCCCGTGGCCGTGAGCCAGCGTGCTGCTTACAGCCATGCGCTCATCGACGGCCGCGCGGTAATGGAGTTCGAAGCCCGGGGCAAGGCCGCCGCCGAGATCGAGGCGCTCTGGCAGGCGGTTCGGACGATGCTTCCGAATTGAGGGTGCACCAACCGGACGACCCGCCCCCTCGAGCCGAGCCTGCCGCCAAACCGCGGAGGACAATCCAATGACCGCCAGACGCGCCAAGCTGAGCCTCGATCCGAAGCGACACACCAAGGCCCCGCCGCCGCATGGCTTTGACGCGCCGGAGACTGCCTCTGCGGAGCAGTCGCAGGCGCCCGACGACGCTGCACCCGCCCTGGGCGCATCTGCGGGCGCTGGCGCGGCCCGGCGCAGGGCGGCGGGTTGGCAGGCCCATCGCCCGGTGCCGGCGGAGCCGTCGGCGGCGATGGCAGGGGCAGAAGCCTCTGGCGGGTCTCCTGCCGAGCGTGATGGGGCGATCGCCGCGCACGGCGCCGACACATGGCTCGCGCAGGCGACGGCGCTCTCCCGCCACCCGGCAGTACGGGCGCTCGCTGTGGGTGTGGTGACCGGGCTCTCGCTCTATCTGCTGCGCCGGCGGCTCTTCTGACGACTTCATCGCGCATAGCCAGTCGGCGTCGAGAACGCAGGCGCTCGAATACTGCATCCTCTGCGCAATGTGCGAGAATCCACGCGCTTTGCCAAGAACACAGCAGTGCCGCCGACGGCCCGGCGTTCAGGCCGTGGCTGCGCGTTGCGCCGGGTTGACGCATGCGCCATGTACACCAATGACCGTCTGCTGATCCTGGATGCCGACGGCACCACCATCGACGCCTTCAAGGCCATTGAGAAGACCTTTGCCCACCATGGGATGGACATCGGTCCGCTCGCCCGGTTTCAGAAGCGCCGTAACATTTTCAAGTACCTGGGCGGCCTTAAGGAGATGCCGCAGAACCTGCGCCAGCAGCTCGGCCGCGGCACCCGCGCCAAGATCGTGGAGACCCTGACGGAAGTGTATCGGGAGGAAGCGATCATGTTCGAGGGCATGGAGCGTCTGATCCGCCGCATCGCCGCCGAGCCGGACATTAAAGTGGGCATTGTGACTCGCAACATCACCAACAGCCCAGTGGAGACGCTGACTCGGCTCTTCGACCGCCACGGCATCGAGCCGGACCTGTTGGACTTCCTGGTGCACCTACCGCTGTCTGAGGACAAGCTGCCGTACTTCCGCCGCACCCGGGAAGAGTTCGAGATCAACCCTGCGCGAGCCTTCGCCTGTGGCGATGAGGCCAAGGACTTCCGCGCCGCCGTCAATACCGGCATGCATCCGTTTATGGTGTCCTATGGGTTTGAGGACTTCGACCGGCTGCATCTCAAGCACGAGATCCCGGCCGAAGTCATTTCCCGCACGCCGGACGAGCTCTCCTGGCGGGTGCTGCACGCCCTGGGTTTGGATGCGGATTGACGAACGCGGGGCCGGCAGTGCGGCCGAACCGGCGTCCGGGGCTCACCGGCACCGGAGCGCGCCAGCTTGAGCCGGCCAGAGATTGCCACTCTGGAGACCTTTGTCGCCGTCGTGGACCAGGGCGGCTTCAGCCGTGCCGCGGCACGGCTGGACACTACCGCAGGCGCCGTGAGCCGCCGGGTGGCGGGGCTGGAGCGCCACCTCGGCCTGAGACTCATCAACCGCACCACGCGCCAGTTGAGTCTCACCGAGGCCGGCGAGCATTACTACCGTGATGTCTGCGCCATCCTGCAGGCGCTAACGGATGCGGAGGACCGGGTCTCCCACCTGAGCGACGCACCCGCCGGCGAGCTGCGGGTGGCGGCACCGCTGTCGTTCGGCGTGCGGGCGCTGGCCCCGCTGCTGCCAGGCTTCCATGCCCGTTATCCGCAGCTGCATCTTATGTTGGACCTGGATGACCGGATGGTGGACATCGTCGCTTCCGGCGCGGATCTCGCGCTGCGCATTGGCTCCCTCATGGACTCGACGCTGGTGGCCCGGCGCATCGCGGCCTTCGAGCGCGTCTTCTGCGCGGCGCCCAGTTATCTCGACAGCCGCGGTCGCCCGCGCGCGCCGGCGGACCTGCGGGCTCACGCCTGCATGCGGTACAGCAATCTTGGGCTGCGGGAAGAATGGACGCTGCACCGCAGCGACGATCCGCGCGCAGCAGAGACGGTGGAGGTCTCGGGCCCACTTTGCGCCAACAATGGCGATCTACTGCGCCACGCGGCCATCGCCGGCATGGGTATCTGCTCCCTGCCGCGGTTCATCGTTGCCGACGATCTCGCGGTGGGCGCCCTCGAGTGCGTGCTAGACGACTGGCGGGCGCCGGCGCTGGTACTCTCCGCCGTGTGGCCCTCGCGGCGCTTCGTACCTGCCAAGGTTCGCGTCTTCGTTGACCACTTGGTGGAGCACCTGGGCGATGATCCTAAAGAGAGCAGTTGAACGCTTCAAAGGGTATGCAAATGGCTGTACCGGTTGCGATTCCTACAGGGGCTGCATGTCACCCACCGGGTGAGCGCCGCTACGGCCGCCATGGCACGCCCCGC
>NZ_JAIFKJ010000660.1 GCF_019695415.1 Thiohalocapsa sp. | reverse complement strand
AGGAGCCGGGAAACCGCGTTTTCCGGCTCCGTCTGATTTTTGGGCAGGACGCCCAATAAATCAGCATCTCCTTAGGGACTGCTGTACAGAACGTTCCGCTGCCGGCTACAACCGATGGGCACCGTCGGCACCGGATGCGAGCTCACGGCGCAGCACGCCGACGCCGAGGCCCTCGATAACCAGCGCCTGCATGCGCAGGTCCACATTGATGGGCGCGAAGTCCGGATTCTCCGGCAACAGTTGCACTCGGTAGCGCCAATTGGCCTGGCGGCGAAAGCGCTTGACCGTGACCTCGTCATCCAGCCGGGCGACGACGATCTGGCCGTTCTCGGCCTGTGGCGTGCGGTGTACAGCCAGCAGATCGCCGTCCAGGATGCCGGCATCGCGCATGCTGAAGCCGTGCACCCGCAGCAGATAATCCGCCCGCGGACGGAACAGGCTCGGGTCCAGCCGATGGTGCTCTTCGATGTGCTCGGCGGCGAGGATGGGGCTGCCGGCAGCCACCTGCCCCACCACCGGCAGCTGCGGCTCGTCGTCCGCCGGCACCAGCAGACGGATGCCGCGGGAGGCACCCTGCTGCATCTCGATGACGCCGTGCCGGGCCAGGGCCTTGAGGTGGTCTACGGCGGCGGTGACGGACCTGAAGCCGAACGCCTGCGCGATCTCCGCACGCGTCGGCGGATAGCCTGTCTCGCGCACATACTGGCGAATCAGGTCAAGGATCTGCTGCTGCCGGGGGGTGAGCTGGTTGGACATGCGTGCACTCCTTGCTGGACGTGAATACTGTTATTTTAGACAGTTCCTCCAATTCGGCAAGAAGCTCTCGCAGCTTGAGTTCCGTATACCGTCACCGTATTTGGCGTCACCGTATTTGGCTGCGACAAGCTTGCGCGCCGCCGCTATCCTTGCGCAATCATGAACCGTGCCAAACGCACCGAGATCTTCGAGCGCCTGCGAGCCGCAAATCCGGCACCCAAGACAGAGCTTGCCTACACGAGCACTTTCGAGCTGCTGGTGGCCGTGATCCTTTCGGCGCAGGCGACGGACAAGGGCGTGAACAAGGCGACTGCCAGGCTGTTTCCGGTGGCCAATACGCCCCAGGCGATCCTCGACCTCGGCGACGCCGGACTCAAGGCGCACATCAAGACCATCGGCCTTTTCAACAGCAAGGCCAAGAACATCATGGCCGCGTGCCGCATCCTGGTGGACGAGCACGGCGGCCAGGTGCCGCGGGAGCGCAAGGCGCTGGAGGCCCTACCCGGGGTGGGCCGCAAGACGGCCAATGTCGTGCTGAACACCGCCTTCGGCGAGCCCACCATGGCCGTGGACACGCACATCTTCCGGGTTGCCAATCGCACCGGCATTGCCACTGGAAAAACGCCGCTCGCGGTGGAGCTGCGACTGCTGCGGCTGGTGCCGAAGGCGTTTCTCAAGGACGCGCACCACTGGCTCATTCTGCACGGGCGTTATGTCTGCACCGCGCGCAAGCCGCGCTGTCCGCAGTGCCTGATTGCAGACCTCTGTGAATACAAGCACAAGACACCGGCGCCACCACAGGCAGACGCCGCGGCCAAAGATGGTGAGCGCGCAGACGCCGAAGCCATAAGCAGTGCCGGAGAGATGAAAAGCCGCCATTGAACACCACCTTCGCTGCCGAGCCCCACACGGAGAGCAGACGATGCTGGGACCCCAACGCGACCCTTACCGCCGTCGCTTCATCGAGGCCTGGCAAAAGGCCCAGTCCAGCGCCCCGCTGGACCCGCTGGAACAGCGCATTGCCGAGGTGGTTGGTCGGCACCCGGAGTACCACGCGATGCTCGCCGACACGGACAGCGCGATGGAGAAAGACTGGCTGCCGGAGGGCGGTGAGACCAACCCCTTCCTGCACATGGCGCTGCATTTGGCGCTGCTGGAGCAGCTCGGCGCAGACCATCCGCCGGGGATGCGTGCCCTCTACGACCGCGCCTTGCGCATACGCGGCGGCGACGTGCACGCCGTGGAGCACTGCATGATCGACTGCCTGGCGGAGTCAATGTGGCGCATGCAGCGCGAAGGGCGCGAAGACGACCCCCACAACTATCTCGCCTGCATCCGCCGCCAGCTTGGACTGCCCCCTACGAACGACTGACGCCGCAGCCGCTGCGACGGCCAGATACAGCGGCAAGATACGGTGACGGTATACAGAATTCCCAAGAGATGGGGCCGGACGCAGACCCGGAGACCTGCGCCCGCGGTGTGACGGGTATCATCGGGGCTTCTGCCCCAGGCTGGCCCGCTCAGTGCCCCCCGCCCTTCAGTGCGCCGACGATGCCCTCAATGGTGTCCTTGGCGTCGCCGAAGATCAGCGACGTGTTGTCCTGGTAGAAGAGCAGATTGTCCACGCCGGAGTACCCCGGGCGCATGGAGCGCTTGAGGAAGTAGACCTGGTTGGCCTTGCCCGCCTCCAGGATCGGCATGCCATAGATGGGGCTGGATGCGTCCTCCTTGGCGGCGGGGTTCACCACGTCGTTTGCGCCCACCACCAGGGCTACGTCGGCGCCCTGGAACTCCGGGTTGATCTCATCCATCTCCAGCACGTGGTCGTAGGGGATGTCGGCCTCGGCAAGCAGCACGTTCATGTGCCCTGGCATGCGGCCCGCCACCGGGTGGATAGCGAATTTGACCTCGACATCGCGCGCCTCCAGCAGCTCCATCATCTCCTTCAGCGCGTGCTGGGCCTGGGCAACCGCCATGCCGTAGCCGGGCACGATGATGACCTTATTGGCGTCCTCCATCCAATAGACGGCGTCTTCCACTGAGGCGGACTTGACGCCCTTCTCCGCCGCCACGGCACCGGCGCTGTCGCCGCCGCTCGAGTCCGTACCGAAACCGCCGAACACCACGTTGATGATGCTGCGGTTCATGGCCCGGCACATGATGTAGCTCAGGATGGCACCGGAGAAGCCAACCAGGGCACCCACGATGATGAGCAGATCGTTGTGCAGCGTGAAGCCGGTTGCCGCCGCCGCCCAGCCGGAGTAGCTGTTCAGCATGGAGATGATCACGGGCATGTCGGCGCCGCCGATGGGGATGATCAGCGTGCCGCCGAGCGCGAAGGCGAGCAGCGTCATCAGGATCAGCGCCCAGACATCGCCGGTGAGGGCGAACTCCACCGCCAGCAGCACCGTGACGGCGGCGATGGCAGCATTCAGCAGGTGCTGGCCTTTGAACTTGATAGGCGCCCCGGACATGATGCCCTGGAGCTTCGCGAAGGCGATGACCGAGCCTGTGAAGGTGATGGCGCCGATGACTACGCCCGCCGAGAGCTCCCCCATGAGCAGGGCGTTGAGGGTGCCCGCCTGGGCGCGGTTGATGAAGGTACCGATGGCGACCAGCACCGCCGCCATGCCCACGAAGCTGTGCAGCGCCGCCACCAGCTGCGGCATGGCGGTCATCTGGATGCGCAGCGCCACCACGATACCGATGACGGCGCCGATGCTGCCGGCCATGATAATGAGCAGGTAGTCCTGCACCTCGGTGCCGAGCAGGGTGGCCGCCAGTGCGATGGCCATGCCGAGCATACCGAACAGGTTGCCGCGACGCGCCGTTGCCGGGTGCGTCAGCCCTTTCAACGCGAAGATGAAGAGTACGGCAGAGATCAGATAGGCCGCGCCCTGTTGGTTCATGGTCAGTTCCATGCGTCCGGCCCCTTACTTCTTCTTCTTGAACATGGACAGCATCCGGTGCGTCACCAAGAAACCGCCGAAGACGTTGATGCTGGCCAGCAGCACCGCGATGAAGCCCATGCCGGAGGCGAGCCAGCCGGCCTCATCCAGTCCGGTGACCAGCAGCGCCCCTACCAGCACGATGCCGGAGATGGCATTGGTGAGCGCCACCAACGGTGTGTGCAGGGACGGCGTCACGCCCCAGACGACGTAGTAGCCGATGAAGCAGGCGAGGACGAAGACGTAGAGGGCGGTGAGGGATTCGGACATGGAAGCTCCGCGGCTGAATAATCAGGATCGAGTGGTCAGCGAAAAGCGGCGATGCCGAGGTTCTTAGCAAGACTTGGCGGCTTTATGACCGCCATGTATTGATTGTGCATGCGCTCAAGCCCCCACCAGCATGGCCTTGGTGATCTCATCTTCGCTCAGGTCCTTGAGCGCCGGGCCGCTATCGGTCTTGTCCACCATGATCTCCAGCAGGTTGGCGAGGTTCTTTGCATAAAAGCCGCTCGCGTCCGCCGGCACCATGGACGGATAGTTTGTGTGACCGACGAGGATCACGCCGTGGCGCACGACGATCTCGTCGGCTTCGGTGAGCTTGCAGTTGCCACCGTTGGCCGCGGCGAGGTCGACGATGACCGACCCATCTCGCATACGCTGCACGACCTCCTCGGTAATCAGCTCCGGTGCCGGTCGGCAGGGAATCAACGCCGTCGTAATGATCACGTGCGCCTTGGCCAGCTCATCGGCGAGGAGCTGCTGCTGCTTCGCCTTGGCCTCATCCGAGAGCTCCTTGGCATAGCCGCCCTCCCCGGCTCCGCTCTCGCCCAGGTCCAGCTCGATGGCCTTGGCACCCAGGGATTCGATCTGCTCCTTGGTCTCCGGGCGGACGTCGTAAGCATGGACATCTGCACCGAGCCGCCGCGCCGTGGCGATGGCCTGCAGTCCGGCGACACCGGCCCCCAGCACCACCAGCCGCGCCGGCTTCGCAGAGCCGGCAGAGGTCATCATCATCGGGAAGAAGCGCCCGTAGCGGGCGGCGGCCTCGATAACCGCTCGGTAGCCGGCGATGTTGCTCTGCGAAGACAGCGCGTCCATCGACTGGGCGCGAGAGATGCGCGGCATGCGCTCCATGCCGAGCACGGTCACACCATTCTCCACCATACGGCCGACAGTCGGGTCGTCGCCGCAACTCTCCAGCAGGCCGACGTACACGGCGCCTGAGCGCACATCTGCGGCTTCGTCATCGCTGGGCCTGCGGACCTTCAGCACGATGTCCGCCTGGAAACAGGCACTGCGGTCCACGAGCTGAACGCCGACGGCCTCGTAGGCCGCATCGGTGTAGTGTGCAGCGGCGCCCGCACCCGCCTCCAGCAGCACCTCGAAGCCCTGTTTGATGAGCTTCTGCGCGACCTCCGGCGTGGTGGCGACACGTGTCTCGCCGGGAAGGGACTCTTTCGGGATTCCGAGCTTCATGTGCTTGGTGTCCGGGCTGATGGTGCGGTGAGTTGGCTGTTATCGAGCGGGCCGGTTGCGGGAGCCAACAGCGGGCGGCGCATTATCGGACCTGAGCCGGGCGATCTCAAGGAAGCCCCAGCACCACCATTCGTGCTGGCTGCGCCCGATCAATCCACGGCCAGCTGTGCCGCTAGGTCCGCCAGCAAATCCGGATGCCACAGCATGCATGGATGGCAGAGCGCCGGGATGCGCCGGCTCTGCGCCAGCTGCCAGTCGGCGCTGTCCTGTGGCACGATCACCGCATCGAAGGGCGTCCAGTAAGCAAAGAGCTCCATGCGGTCGAGTCTATGCACCGTGGCACCGAGCTCGGCCAGGAAGTCGCTGCCCGGGCGCATCTGCTTCGCGCCCTTGCCCGGATAGCCATAGGCCCAGATGGTGCCCTGCATGGGCGAGGCGATGGCGGCGAACCGGTCCACCCGCGCGTGCCCGCCCAGCTCCTGAAGGTACCAGCGCGACACCAGCCCGCCCATGCTGAAGCCCACCAGCGCGAACGGGGTCTTCGCCCCGAAGGCGGCATCGATGCGGTGCTTCAGCTGCTCGGCGAGCGCCGGCAGCCCGTCACGGCCGTCATTCGGCGTGAGCGAGGGCGCCAGACAGGTATGGCCGCGCTCCTCGAGGTATGGCTGCAAGGTTTTGAACTTGCTGCCGGTGTCGAAGATGCCATGGACTAGAACGACACGCATACCTCACCTGTAGGCCGGCGCACCAGCACGGCCGTCGAGCGTCGCTGTCTGCCGCTCAGAAACACCATCGGGCGCCGGCTTAAAGCCCTTGATGGTCGCGGACAGGACACGCTCCTCGGCTCGACGCCGATGAACCGGCGTCTCCCTAGTCCACCTGCATCCTAGGGAAGCGCCGATTTATTGGCGCTTGCGGCCCGGCGGTCAAGCCGCCCGTCCATTCGGTGACTTCACGGCCCGCAGAATCTGTGCGGCGATCTCCTCGATCGACTGGTTCGTGGTGTTGAGCACAGGGATCGCGTGGCGCTTGAACATGGTCTGGGCCTCGCGGATGTCGCGGCGACAGCGCTCGGCGGACGCGTACTCGCTGCCGGGGCGGCGCTCTTCGCGGATGGCCTGCAGGCGCTGTGGGTCGATAGTCAGGCCGAAGACGCGGGATTTCGCCTCGACGACCTCGGCCGGCAGATCGCCGTGCTCGAAGTCCTCTTCGGTGACGGGGTGATTGGCGGCACGCAAACCGTAGTGCATCGCGAGATACAGGCAGGTAGGGGTCTTGCCGCTGCGAGAGACGCCCACCAGCACCACGTCGGCATGGCGGAAGTTGTCCGGGCGCATGCCGTCGTCGTTGGCCACGGCGAAGTTGATGGCGTCGATGCGCTTGGTGTAGCTGCTGGGCTTGGTGATGGCGTGGCTCTGCCCCGACTTGCGGCTCGGCGGCACGCCCAGCTCAACGCTCAGGGGCTCCACGAAGTGCTCGAAGAGCTCCAGGTAGAAGCAATCGCCCTGCTTCAGGATGTCGGCAATCTCCTCGTCCAGCATGGTGGCGAACACGATGGGCCGCACACCATCGCGGGCGTGGGCCTCGTCCATGCGCTGGCACAGGGCACGCGCCCGCGCCTCGGTGTTGATGTAGGGCATATAGACCTGCTCGAAGTCCACGGTGTCGAACTGCGACAGCAGGCTGTGGCCCATGGTCTCGGCGGTGATGCCGGTGCTCTCGGAGACGAAGTAGGCGGTGCGTTTCATGGGCTCTGATTCACATCAATGCGCATTCGGGCATTCCGGGAGGATATTAACGGATGGCGACAGACGTTTTCCGCTTCCCGAGCCGATTCTGGCTACGACGGCCAAAAATCGGCGTCTCCCAAGGAGACTGCGCGCCAGCTCCCCGCATCCGTTTCAGGGGACAGAAGCACCCCGCCACAGAGGCCCGAGCCATGCCCACCATCAACACCGACCAAGACCTCCGCAGCCTGCTGCACAAGCTACCGGCGGAACAACAGCGCATCATCGGTGCCCGTTTCGCGCAGAGCGTCCAGCACCTGAGTCGGGACGAGCGGGTCAACCGCGCCATCGACACGGCGCTGCGTGCCGACGCCGCGCCGGGGGAGCTGGAGGACGCCTATCGTGCCGCCAAGGCCTACGCCACCAAGACCTACACCGACTGCGGCAAGGACACCGACTGGCTCGCGCAGGCGGACCACTTCGTCGCTGCCGCCGTCGCTGCCGCGCTGACGCCGGAAAACCTGCTCGCGGACAAGACCAATCGCGCCTGGAAGGCGGCCATGCAAGCACGCATGGCCAATAACTGCGAGCTGGTGGAGAGCGATGCAGATACGCAAGGCGACGCAGTGCAGCGCCAGTACGCCATTGCCGATGAGTTCCTGGACGCCGCTGGCTGAGACGCCTCAGCCCTGCGCCGGCCCGGGCTCCTGCGCCGCCAGCATCTCGTCATAGACCGCCCAGGCCTCGGCCGCACGCTCCGCGTCGATGCGCTCGATCACATGACCCAGATGCACAACCACATAATCACCGACGGCGACCTCGTCGGGCCCCACCATCAGCAGCGTGGCGTCGCGCTGTGCACCCTTGGCCTCGCAACGCGCCACGAGCCCGTGGATGGCGGTGATCTGCATCGGGATACCCATGCACATGGTTCTGTCCTGTCTCACTGCGTCTGGGGCGGAGCCTAAGGTGCGTTGTACGCAGGCGGCAAGCCGGAAAACGGTGCCGCCTGCACCTGGTCAATGCACCCGCCGAATGCCTCAGGCTGCACCAGCCTTTCCGTGAAGCCAGTCTGTCTTGAACAAAGCCGTTGAGTGAGCACAAGCGCATGTCCGAGCAAGCCGATCGGGTATCTACCGATTCACCGTCTACGCTGATCCTCGGGCTCGGCAATGTGCTGCTGACCGATGAGGCCTTGGGTGCCGCAGTGCTGGAGGCCCTCGCGCCGCTGGCGGCAGCGGACCCGGACATTGCCCTCATGGATGGCGGCACGCTGAGCTTCACCCTGGCGGGCCCCATCGGCGAGGCAGCGCGTCTCGTTGTGGTGGACGCCGCACGTATGGGCCAGGCGCCGGGAACGGTGCGGGTGCTGGAGGGCGAGGCCATGGACGCGCAGCTTTCCAAGCACGCCAACAATGTCCACGAGGTGAGCCTAGCGGACCTGTTCGACATCGCCCGGCTCACCGACAGCCTTCCCGCACAGCGTGCATTGGTGGGCGTGGAGCCAGCGCAGGTGGACTGGGGCAGCGAACTGAGCCCGGCAGTGGCCGCGGCGGTGCCGAGGGCGGTGGCCGAGATCGACGCGCTGCTCACGCGGTGGCGCGCCGACGGGTGAAGCGGGCAGCACAGTTCCACCCATGCCGCCCTGTCCGCCCACGGGCGATTGCGCAAACGCAAGAGTCCGGGCAAGACGTGCCTTGGGTCAAACCGTCGTTCATTAGACACGGCTAAAATTATAAAGAATCGATACGGGAGCGTGAAATGGCGTCCATTGGGGACATTCCCGTGCAGGTCGAAGGCGCGCCGGCGGCACCTGCGGAGTACGGTAACGCCCTTCCGGTGCTGAGCGAGGTCCGGCATGCGCTGGCACAGCTCGTCGACGGCGGCGAGCCAACGCAGATCGACCTCGGCGCCATGCCCTTCGGCCCTGGCGACGAGGACCGCCTGATGGCCTTGCTCGGCAGCGGGGAGGTCACGGCCAGCGTCAATGCCCTCGGCCTCACCCGCATCCAAGAGACCGCCTATCGCGGTGTTTGGATCGTCGAATACCTGAACACCGACGACCAGCGCGTGGCGCTGCACCTGGAGATCGCCACGGTGCCCCAGTTGCTGCGCAGCCCCCCGGCAGACTTGAGCGATGCGCTGGCGGCGCTCGAGACTCAGCTCGCCGCGGCAGAGGCCAAGTGAGCGCGCAGCGACGCCCTTGCACCTAACGCTTTCGATATCCGGCGATGGAGTGCCGACACCTCAAGCAACAGGAGGAACGATGGCCACATCAAGCCCGCAACGCCCCGCTGGGCAGTCCGCGCCGACCATGGACCCGCCCTTGGGGCCGATACAGCGACCGACACTGGGCGAGAGCCTGCGCCGCAACGGTGTCTCCCGCCGCGGCTTTCTCAAATTCTGCGCCGCCACCGCGAGCATGATGGCGCTGCCGCCGAGCATGGCCCCGGCGATCGCTGCGGCGCTGGAGACGGCCCGGCGGCCTTCGGTAATCTGGCTGTCGTTCCAAGAATGCACTGGCTGCACGGAATCCCTGACCCGGAGCTTCTCGCCGACGGTGGAGAACCTGATCCTGGACACCATCAGCCTGGACTATCACCACACGCTTCAGGCGGCCGCCGGCGATGCCGCGGAGCATGCGCGCGAAGAGGCCATGCGCGCCAACGCTGGCGCGTATCTGGTGGTTGTCGACGGCTCCCTTCCCGGCCCGAAGGCCAACCCGGGCCACAGCACCATTGCCGGCATCAGCAACTACGACATGCTGATGGAAACCGTCGCCGACGCCGCGGCGGTGATTGCCGTGGGCAGCTGCGCGGCCTTCGGCGGCCTGCCCAAGGCCGACCCGAACCCCTCCGGCGCCGTCGCCGTGCAGGACCTAGTGAAGGACAAACCGGTCATCAATGTCTCCGGCTGCCCGCCGCTGCCGATGGTCATCACCGGAGTCCTCGCGCAGTACCTGACCTTCGGCAAGCTGCCCGAGCTCGATGAGTACAACCGGCCACGGGCCTTCTTCGGACAATCCATCCACGACCGCTGCTACCGGCGGCCGTTCTATGACAAAGGCCTGTTCGCCGAGACCTTCGACGACGAAGGCGCCAAAAAGGGCTGGTGCCTTTATCGCCTCGGCTGCAAGGGGCCCATGACCTATAACGCCTGCGCCACCATGAAGTGGAACGGCGGCAGCAGCTGGCCGGTGGAATCCGGCGCGCCCTGCCTGGGCTGCTCTGAGCCGGATTTCTGGGATGCCGGCGGCTTCTACGACGCCCTGTCGGTGCCACCCGGCAACTCCGGCGAGATGTTGCTCACGGCCGGTGCGGCGGGTGTCGCCGTCGGCGCCGGCGTCGGCCTCCTCGCCCGGAGCAAGGCCAAGAGCGCGGAGAAGCAACACCAGACCGTCACCGCCGAACAGCTGGAGCAGAAGCTATGACTGCGATGGACTTCCTGATGCTCACTAAGGGCCCGCTGTTCCAGGCTGCGTTGGCCGTGTTCGCGCTGGGGATGCTGGTGCGGCTGGTGGAGATCTTCGTGCTCGGCCGCGCGCACAACTACGCAGCACCCCGCGGCAGCGCCGTGCTCGGCGGCCTGCGCACCACGTACAAGCGGTTCGAGCCGGACCCAGGTACTTTCAAGGCCGCGCCCTTCGACGTTGTCGTCGGCATGATCTGGCACATCGGTTTCATCGTTGCGCTGCTGCTCTTTATTCCGCATGTGGAGCTGATTAAGTCCACCTTCGGCATCGCCTGGCCGGCACTGCCGAATCCCGTGGTGGACGCTGTGACGGCCATCACCCTGCTCGGCCTACTGGCGGCGCTGGTTCATCGCCTGGCGCATCCGGTGAAGCGCTTTCTATCGACTCCGGAGGACTATCTCATCTGGGGTGTGACCTTCCTGGTGATGCTCACCGGGTGGCTCGCCTACCACCGAATCATCAATCCCTATCCGCTGGCGCTGGGCATCCACATCCTGGCGGCGGAGATCTTTCTGGTGGTCCTGCCCTTCACCAAGCTCACACACATCTTCACGGCCTTCGTCGCGCGCTATTACAACGGCGCCATTTTCGGCCGCAAGGGGGTCCAGTCATGACCGAAGCCGTGCTCACACCAGGGGCCGATATCCCCGAAAGCGGTACCGACCAATCCGCCGGCGGCTTTTCGCTCGCGCGCGGCCTGAACGCGCTGCGCGAGGAGATGGACGCCCCGGTCGCGTCCTTCTTCTCCAGCTGTGTGCATTGCGGACTCTGTGCCACCGCCTGCCCGTTCTACGTCGAGACCGGGGACCCGAAGTACACCCCCATCCACAAGCTGGAGCCCATGCGCATCCTCTGGGAGCAGGAATTCACCTTCTGGGGCAAGCTCAAGGGCACGCTCCGGGAGAAGCTCCCGCTGGAGAAGATCGGTCTCGACAAGCTCCTTGCGGGCAAGCAGGTCACCGACGACATGCTCGCGGAGTGGGAGCCGCTGCTCTATGACTCCTGCACCATGTGCGGGCGCTGCTCCATGGTCTGCCCGGTGGGCAATGACATCCAGTACATGATCCGCAAGGCCCGCGAGGGCCAGGTGGCGAGCGGCCATGCGCCTGAGGGGCTCATCGCCGCCTCAGTGCGCGCCGTGAATACCGGGAGCCCCATGGGGCTCAAATGGAAGACGCTGGACGTGCAGATCAAGCACGTGGAGCAAGCCACCGGCCTAGAAGTCCCGATCGACAAGCAGGGCGCCGACTACCTGGTGCTGCTCTCCTCCATGGAGATCATCAACTTCCCGGAGTACCTGGAAGCCATCACCAAGATCTTCCACCACGCCGGCGTCACCTGGACCCTGAGCCAGCAGTGCTTCGAGGCCACCAACGCCGGCATCCAGATCGGCTCCAAGGACATCGCCGCCACCTTGGTGCAACGAGTGGTAGACGCCGCGGAGCAGCTCGGCGTCAAGAAAGTCATCAGCCCCGAGTGCGGCCATGCCTACACGGCCATCCGCTGGGAAGGCCCCAACGCCATCAAGCGTGCCTATCCGTTCGAGGTGTTCCACATCATCGAGGTGCTGGATCAGCTGCGCGCCGAAGGCCGCATCAAGACCGAGGGCAAGGAAGACGATCGGCTGTCCATGCACGACCCCTGCAACCTCGCCCGCAAGAGCGGCGTGATCCAGCAGCAGCGCAACCTGATGGACCTGGTGGCAGAGGAGTTCGTGGACCTCAAGGAGCACGGCAAGATGCAGTGGTGCTGTGGTGCCGGGGGCGGCGTGTCATCCAACGAGCGTGCCGAAGAGCTGAAGCTCGCCGCGTTCAAAAAGAAGAAGGCGCAGATCGAAGAGGTCGAGCCGGACCGTATGGTGACCATGTGTGCCACCTGCCGCACCCAGCTGGAGGAAGGGCTCGAGGAGTACACCATGGACATCCCGGTGGTGGGGCTGACGGAGCTCATCGCAGATCATCTTGTGGAGCGTAAGGAGTAACGAGTAGCGAGTGGCGAGGGGCCGGAGACCGCGGCGCAAGCACCTGTTGGAGGGCTCACTGCGGATTTGCTGAACCCTCGCACCTCGAAACCCGAACCTTGCCCCTAGAAACTCGACCCTCGAAACTCGGTACTCAACAATGAACGAACGTGTCGTCGTCGACCCCATCACCCGCATCGAGGGCCACCT
>NZ_JAIFKJ010000390.1:3820-4941 GCF_019695415.1 Thiohalocapsa sp. | reverse complement strand
CTGATGATGAAAGGCGGCATCAGGTAAATCAGCCGCCCGAACGGCCGTACCCAGACGCCGCGCTCCACCAGGGCTCGCTGCACCGCGCGCATGGGCACGGGCTCGCTGAGCTCGACGACACCGATGCCGCCGAGCACGCGCACATCGGTGACGCCTGGCAGCTCCCCGCAAGGGGCGAGGCCTTCGCGCAGGCCGGCTTCGATGGCCGCAACTTCGCCTTGCCAGTCGCGGGACAGCAATAGGTCGATGCTCGCATTGGCGATGGCGCAGGCGAGGGGATTGCCCATGAAGGTTGGGCCATGCATGAACGCACCGGGCTCGCCACGGGAGATGGTGGCAGCGACATCCGTGGTTGCGAGCGTCGCAGCGCCCGTGAGATAGCCGCCGGTGAGGGCCTTGCCCAAGCAAAGGATATCCGGCGCGATACCTGCGTGCTCGCAGGCGAAGAGCCGACCAGTGCGCCCGAAGCCGGTGGCGATCTCGTCCAGGATCAAAAGCAAACCATGGCGGTCGCAGAGTGCACGCAGCCGAGTGAGGTAGTCCGGGGAGTAGAAGCGCATGCCGCCGGCGCCCTGGACGATAGGCTCCAGGATCACTGCGGCCAGCTTGTCGGCATAGCGTTCCATGAGTCCCGCGACTTCCGCAATGTCGGCGTCGGTACAGGGCGCCTCAAAGCGCGGCGCGGGCGGCGCCGCAAACACCTGCTTGGGCAGCACGCGCTCGAATAGGCTGTGCATGCCGGTGACCGGGTCACAGACGGACATGGCGTCGAAGGTGTCGCCGTGGTAACCGCCGCGGACGGTGAGGAATCTCACCCGGCCTATATTCCCCGCCGCCTGCTGGTACTGCAGCGCCATTTTCATGGCGACTTCCACGGAGACGGAGCCCGAGTCGCACAGGAACACGTGCTGCAGAGGCGCCGGCGTCAGCCGTACCAACCGCTCGACTAGGCCCACGGCTGGTGCATGAGTCAATCCGCCGAACATGACGTGCGCCATGCGCCCGAGCTGCTCGGTGGCGGCAGCGTTGAGCACCGGGTGGTTGTAGCCGTGGATGGCGCACCACCAGGAGGCCATGCCGTCCACCAGTCGGCGGCCGTCCATGAGCTCGATCTCGCAGCC
>NZ_JAIFKJ010000390.1:0-3720 GCF_019695415.1 Thiohalocapsa sp. | reverse complement strand
AGGAGGCCATGCCGTCCACCAGTCGGCGGCCGTCCATGAGCTCGATCTCGCAGCCGGCAGCCGCGCGCACCGGGTAAACGGGGTCGCGATCGATGGTAGATGTGTAGGGGTGCCAGGCGTGGGCAGCGTCGATGGCGAGCAGGCGCTCGGTGTCGGTTGGGGGCTGTGCAGCGTTGGTGCCGGCGATGACCGCCCCGGAGTCCGGGAGGGCGGGATCCGTCGGCACTTCGCTCATCCTAGGACCTCGAGCGCGCGCACCAGATTGCGAATGTCGGGCTCTTCGTCGAGCGCACCCTCCCAGAAGCGGTAGTGACGCAATTTGGGGCCGTCGCCTACGGTGAGCTCCGCGATGAAGCCCGTGGCGCCCGCCGGTGCGGGGTGCTCACGGGGCGGACCGAGGCGCTCCAGCAGCTCTGCCAGATGCCCCGCCTGGGCGTGGGTTAGCGTGCCCTCAGTTGGCTTGTGGCTGGTGTAGTCGCCGGCGTCGATGACGAAGCCGCTGTCCGCGGTGACGTCGATGCTCAGCATGTAATCGTCCTGGCCGACGACGCGGTAGCGGATGCGGGGCAGTGAGACGGGCTTGGACATCGCTGTGGCTCCTGGCGCGTAGACATTGACCGTGCAGGCACCGAGGCTGATGTCGGCGCCAGTCGATGGTGCCATGATGCGCCCATGCGCCGGCTGCTGGCCAGAGGGGGTATTTGCAGGCCCTCGAGGAGCGGACACCGGCCGCGACTGCTGGTCGATGCGCGGGGTGGGTCAGCCCTGGACCATGCGCTGGCGGCCGGCGTGGTCGCGGGCGAATTGGTAGGCCGTTCGGCCGCTGCGCGAGCCCCGGCGCAGCGCCCATTGCAGGGCGGCGCGCTCCACATCGGGATCCGTGTGGTCAGCGCCGAGGCGCGTCAGCCAGTGTCGACAGACGCTCAGGTATTGTCCCTGGGAGAAGGGCTGGAAGGAGAGCCAGAGCCCGAAACGGTCCGACAGGGAGATCTTCTCTTCAATGCTCTCGCCGTGGTGGATCTCCCCATCGACGACGCGAGCCTCGCGATTCTCGCGCTGGAGCTCCGGCAGCAGATGGCGGCGGTTGGAGGTGGCGTAGATGAGCACGTTGTCCGGTGGCGCGCTGATGGAGCCGTCCAGGGCCGCCTTGAGCGCCTTGTAGCTGCCTTCGCCGGCTTCGAATGAGAGGTCGTCGCAATAGAGGATAAAGCGCTCGCTGCGTCCCTCGAGCAGGGCCAGGATGCGCGGCAGGTCGACGAGCTCGTCCTTGTCGACTTCAATGAGCCTGAGCCCGTGGCCGCGGTAGGTGTTGAACAGCGCCTTCACCAGCGTCGACTTGCCGGTGCCGCGGGCGCCGGAGAGCAGCACATTGTTGGCCCCGGCTCCGGCCAGGAACTGGCGCGTGTTGCGGTCGATTTCGTCGCGTTGCGCGTCTACGCAGCAGAGATCGGACAGTGCGAGCGCATGCGGGCGATGCACCGCCTCCATTCGACCCTGCGCGCCGAAACCCCCGCTGCGCCAGCGCCATGCATGCGCGCTCCAATCCGTGTCCGCCGCCGGCGGCAGGTGCTGCTCCAGACGCCCGAGGAGTCCCTCGGCGCGCGCGAGCAGAGCGGCAAGGCGGTTTTGGGTATCAGCCATGGTGATTGTCAGGAACTTGCCCCGGCCTGATGCAGGCGTCGGAGGCACTGGGTTGGCTTGCCATGCGGCAGGCGAAATCCGCCTTAGCCGCCTCGGACACCCTGTCGAGAAGCTCCCGGACGCCCCGAGGGCGAGGTCAGGCGTCGAGCCGCCGGAACTTGAGCCGGTGCGGCTGATCCGCCTCTTCGCCGAGGCGCCGTTGGCGGTCCGCCTCGTAGTCGGCGTAATTGCCCTCGAACCAGGTCACCTGCGAGTCGCCCTCGAACGCAAGGATGTGAGTGGCGACGCGGTCCAGGAACCAGCGATCATGGCTGATGACCACCACGCAGCCGGGGAAGGCGAGGATGGCCTCTTCCAGCGCGCGCAGGGTCTCGACGTCCAGGTCGTTGGTGGGCTCGTCGAGCAGGAGCAGGTTGCAGCCGGTCTTGAGCAGCTTGGCCAGGTGCACGCGGTTGCGCTCGCCACCGGAGAGGTCGCCGATGCGCTTTTGCTGATCTCCGCCCCTGAAGTTGAAGCGGCTCACGTAGGCGCGCGAGGGCATCTCGAACTTGCCGACGATGATGTTGTCCGCGCCGTCGGAGATCTCCTCCCATACCGTCTTGCTGTCGTCCAGCGCATCGCGGCTCTGGTCCACATAGCCGATGTCCACGGTGGGGCCCACGCGCAGCTCGCCGGCATCCGGCTGCTCCTGCCCGGTGATGATGCGAAACAGCGTGGTCTTGCCGGCACCGTTGGGGCCAATGATGCCGACGATACCGCCCTTGGGCAGGTTGAAGGACAGGTCTTCGTAGAGCAGGCGGTCGCCGTAGGCCTTGCGCAGACCCTGGGCCTCAACCACCAGGTCGCCCAGGCGCTCGCCGGGTGGGATGTAGATCTCGTTGGTTTCGTTGCGCTTCTGGAATTCCTGCGACTGCAGCTCGTCGAAGCGCGCCAGGCGGGCCTTGCTCTTGGCGTGGCGGCCCTTGGGGTTGGCGCGGACCCATTCCAGCTCGTGCTTCATGGCCTTGATGCGCGCCTGCTCGGCCTTCTCCTCCTGCTCCAGGCGTTCCTCTTTCTGCTCCAGCCAACTGGAGTAGTTGCCTTGCCACGGGATGCCGTGGCCGCGGTCCAGCTCCAGGATCCAGCCGGCCACGTTGTCCAGGAAGTAGCGATCGTGCGTCACCGCGACCACGGTGCCTGAGTAGTCATGCAGGAAGCGCTCCAGCCAGCCGACGGACTCTGCATCAAGGTGGTTGGTGGGCTCGTCCAGCAGCAGCATATCCGGCTTGCTGAGCAGCAGCCGGCACAGGGCGACGCGGCGGCGCTCGCCGCCGGAGAGCTTGTTGACGTCGGCGTCCCAGGGCGGCAGGCGCAGCGCGTCGGCGGCGACCTCCAGGGTGCGGTCCAGGTTGTGGCCGTCGGTGGCCTCGATGAGGTTTTCGAGCTCGCCTTGCTCCTGCGCCAGGGCGTCAAAGTCCGCATCCGGCTCGGCGTAGGCCGCATAGACGGCGTCGAGCCGCTCCAGGGCCTGCTTGATGGGGGCGACGGCCTCTTCGACGTTGCCGCGTACGTCTTTGCTCGAGTCCAGCTGCGGCTCCTGCGGCAGATAGCCGATGTTGATGCCGGGCTGGGGGCGGGCCTCACCCTCGATCTCGGTGTCGAGGCCGGCCATGATCTTGAGCAACGAGGACTTGCCCGCGCCGTTCAGGCCGAGCACGCCGATCTTGGCGCCCGGGAAGAACGATAGTGAAATGTCTCTGAGGATGACCCGCTTCGGCGGCACGACCTTGCCGACGCGGTTCATGGTGTAGATGTACTGCGCCATGACGGATTGACTTGGGCTGTTCGGTGTTGGCTTGGGCGCCGTTGGCAATTGACGGCGGCTGGGTAGTGGCTGGCGCCGACGCGCCCGCGGCGTAGTGGAAGCGGGCGCAGCAATCCGGCACGGATGCCGCGCTTGTGGCTATGATTGAGCGGCGTGCCGCCAGCGTCACACTCGCACATCGCCGGGGTGACAATGGTGCCAACCAGGCGCGGCCGCGACGCTCGGTTCAGCCGGGTAATGTCGGAATTTTGCGGCTTCGCCCTGAAAATGTCCAA
>NZ_JAIFKJ010000640.1 GCF_019695415.1 Thiohalocapsa sp. | reverse complement strand
CTTCCTCGAACCTCGCCCCTCGAAACGCGCGACTCTCCGCTATAGATCGAGCCACGCCATCAGTGCTGCCAGCACCCGCCTGCCCTTTTCGGCATCGCTGGCGAAGGGAGCCCGGCTCAGCTCGATCATGACCCAGGGCAGCTCGGCGGCATGGGCACGGACGATGTAGCCGCCGCTGAAGGGGCGGTTCAGGGTCACCTCGCCGCTGAAGTAACGCTGGAAGCACTCCACCAAAGCCTCTGCCCAGTGTCTCGGGCAGGCGCCATCACCGTCGCCGATGCAGACCTCGGGCCGTGGCTTGCCGGTGTCCGGGCCGACCGGCGGACCTTGTGCGGCCATGGTGTGGCAGTCCACCCCGAGGACGACACCGCTGCCCGCGAGCGCGCTGAGCTTGCGGTGATAAGGCCGGTGCCAGCGCGCCAGCAGGGTCTCGACGGTGGCGGGCTTCAAGGGTGTGCGATAGATCGGCTCGTCCCAGCAGGTGTGGGTCTTCACGACGCCGTCCTTGCGCAGATCATCTTCGGCGCGGTTTAAGTCCACAAAGGCCCGGGCGATATCCGTGGTGACGAAATGGGCCACCTGGTCCCGCAGCACGGCATAAATGGCTGCGGCGCCCTCATCGCCGTCGCGGGCGATCTGCGCTGTCGTCAGCAGGCTCTGCCGGGCCACAGGCTCGGGCACCGCGAGCCCGGCATGGGGTACGGAGATCAACAGCGGCAGCCTGCTCATCTTGGGTTCATCCAGTGCACCGCTCAATCCGCCGGGCCCGCGGCGGAACCGTCGCGGCGCGGGTCGGCAACGCCGATGCACTCGCCGTCTTCGCGCAGGACCAGCTGCACGCAGCCGAGGTAGAAGCTGTAGGGGTCCCGCGGGTCGATCTCGAAGCCGTGACGGGCCAGCTCCCGCGGAATGTCGTCGCGCATCCGCGAGGCCTCCAGCGCCACCTTGCCCGTGAGACTGCAGTGCAGCCGCGGCGCCTCCACGGCATCCAGCGGCGCGGCGCCGCGCTCCAAGCGCAGCAGCACCTGCAGAATGGCAGAGACGATGCGCTCGGAGCCAGGCGAGCCGATGGCGAGCCAAGGCCGGTGGCCGCGAAAGACGATCGTGGGCGCCACCGAGGCCCAGGGCACGGCGTTGGGCCTCAGGTAATAGGGGTGGGCGATGTCCTGATACTCGAAGGCGCTCATGTAGTTGTTATAAATGAAGCCCAGCTCCGGACTCGCGGTGAAGGAGCCGTAGACCCGCTCGATGGACTGAGTCAGGGCCACCACGTTGCCGACACCGTCCATGACCGACAGATGCGTGGTTTCGCCGCTATGCAAGCGTGGTCGCCGGGCGATGCTGCCGCCCTCCCCCTTCAGCAGCCGGGCCTTGATGCGCCGGGCCACGCGCTTGGCATAGCCCAGATGCGTAATGTCCTCGCCCAGCTCCAGCTCCTGGGCGAAGAGCGCCGGGTCCTCCGGGCGGTCGGCGCGGTCCAGGTTGGCGCGGCGGATCACGTGCGCCAGCAGGAGCGCGCCGCGGGGGCTGTCAGGATCCCGCGCCGCCGCCGGGAACTGCTCCAGCAGGTTCAGTGCCTCGATGAGCGTGCGCCCGGCACCGGGCGGTGGGAAGGTGAACACGCGCTTGTGGCCGAAGTGCGTGGCGAGCGGCCGGCGCTCCGTCGGCCAGGGGATCTGTGCGAGGTCATCGTCGCGCACCAGGCCGCCGTGGGCCCCCATGTCGGCATGGTGGGCCGCCGGAGTCCGCCCTTGGTAGAAATCTTCAATGCCGTGAGCAGCCAGGCGCCGCAGCGTCGCCGCCAGCGTCGGCTGCCGGAAACGGGCGCCGATGGCATGCGGCGTCTTGCCGTCTTTTAGGAAAAAGGCCCCGGCGGAATGGTTCTTGAGATGCTTGAGCTCTCGGCGGGTCAGGTGGTGCTGAAGCGGCGAGATGCGGTAGCCCTCCTCTGCCAGGCGAATCGCCGGAGCGAGCACGTCCGCGAGGGTCTGGGTGCCGTAATGCTTCAGGGCATAGGCGAGCACCGCCGGCGTGCTCGGCACCGTCGTGGCCCGGTGCCCGCGCAGGCGCGCTGCCCGCTCGAGCTCGCCGGGCGGGGTGCGATTGGGCGCCCGGGTAGCCCCATCCAGGCAAAACTTGCGGCCCTCCTCTGCCAGGTGCAGCAGCAACATGGTCTGACCACCTAGGCCGCACGCCGCGGGCTCCACCACACAGAGCGCAAAGGCCGCCGCAACGGCTGCGTCCACGGCGTTGCCGCCGGCGGCAAGCATGTCGGCGCCGGCCTCGCTTGCATGGTAGTGCTGCGTGGACACCATCCCGCGGCGCGAGACGCCGACGCGCTGCGGGTGCACCACCCGGCGATCGCCCGGGTCCGGCGGCGGTGGACCTTCCGGCTCGATCGCCGTTGTGCGACTGGCCATGTCTGCGCTCAGCCGTCCAGCAGGCACTGCATGAGCAGCAAGGTGCGCTGCACCAGGCTCATGCGAGAGACCGCCTCGTCACTGGTGTAGAGGTCGCTTGCCACCGGCCCCAAACCGCAGACCACGGGCACGCGGTCCG
Organism: Thiohalocapsa sp.; assembly: GCF_019695415.1. Lineage (GTDB taxonomy): Bacteria > Pseudomonadota > Gammaproteobacteria > Chromatiales > Chromatiaceae > Thiohalocapsa. The sequence goes on along the minus strand of NZ_JAIFKJ010000640.1, from coordinate 2,389 downwards.
GCACCAGTCCAGCGGCGGACGGCCAGAGTGACGAGTCTGTTGCGACCGGAATGTCCCACTCGGCCGCGATGTCCTTCAGCCGTTGCACCAGCGGCGCGTTGACCTTGCGCTCCGGCATGGGTGGCCGATCCGAGACCATCACCAAGTCCCAGTGCACACCGCCGCCGCGTAGGATGCCGCGCATGGCCCGGTCCAGCGCCTCCACTTGGACCTGATCCGGATACGACACCTGCAGTCCAATGCGCGCCCGGTGCGGCAAGCGCATGGGGAAGGCGTCCGTGGCGATATCCGACACGGACACGGCGATCCGTGCCTTGCGGTCGGTGAGGCCGGTGAGCTCGTCGAGCTTGCGATACAGCACCCGCATCACCTCGGCACTGCGCCCGGCCTGGCCGAGCCTGATCGCCTTGCCCTCCACGCGCAGCCGGTAGCGGCGCTGCCCGCGGCGGGAGGTGATGATGCGATCCCCGGCGTTGCCTGGGTTCAGCACCAGTACCCGGCCTGCCTCGGCGCAGGCGCGGCGCAGGAAGTCCGAGCTCTCTTCGCAGTCCCGCCCCTCGTCGGCATAGATCGCGACGCCGAGCTTGGTGCGATTCAGCCGGCGTACGTGACGGACTGCCCGCAGCGCCATCTCCAGCATCGCCAGCGACGCCCGTGAGGAGCCGACGCCCTCGCCGTAGAGCCATTCCGGGTCGCGATGGAAGTGCTCCATGCCGAGCTGCGGGTTTACTGGGACGTCCAGGTGGCCCACCACGAGCGTCCCGCCGGCGAGCCCCGCAGGGCTCTCCCAGGTCCAGATGTCGCGGTCGTCCGTAAATTCGCGCACCAGACGCAGCCCAATGTCTGTCATCTGCTCCGACAGGCGCTGAGCGGCGAGCCGGATGCCGACAGGGTCATCCGAGCGGCTGCCGACCCCCGTCCACTCCTCCAGCAGCTTTTCCAGCCGGTCGCGGCGCTCGGTGAGAAAGGCGAAGGCGGCGTGCTTGGGGTGCGAGCGCCGCCGGCCCCGGTCCGGCGGGTTGGGCGTGCCAAAGTAGCGCGCCCCGGCCCCCTCCACCCAACGCACCCCCAGGGCGTCGAAATCGAGCCCCACGGCCTCGGCCCCCGCGCCACAGGACCCGTGCCCCCCCACACCCGGCACCCCGTTTCTTCCCACGCCCAACCGGTTGCCCCCACCCACCCCCCGCATATCTACGCGGGCGCAGTCGTAGCAGCCGAGCACGTGGAAGGCTTGCAAGGCCGTGGTCTTGGCCTTCTCCGCCAGCACCGGCTCGATATCCGCCGGACATTGAACGCGCACCTCGCGCCCGGAGGTATGCTTCTTGTCCTCCATGGTGTAGATCTGCGGCCCTCCCTCGCCAAAGATCAGCTCCGCGGGCGGAAAGGCCTCCAGGTTTGCGCCGTTTCCGAGCAGGCCGACGTTGACCTCGCGGCCCGCGATGTAGCGCTCGGCGAGCACCGGCTGGTCGAACTGCTCGAAGATGACACCGGCCGCGTCGCGCAGCTCCGCCTCGTTGTTGACGATGCGGATGCCGAAGGAGACGGCCTCATTCTTCGGCTTGACGATGAGCGGAAAGGCCAGCTCGGGCAGCTCGAACCCGGGGGCGTCCAGCACCGCGAACTCCGGCGTCGGCACGCCGCGCTGCGCGAAGAGCATCTTGGCGACCACCTTATCCAGCGCCAGCGAGTGCGCGAGCGGCCCGGAGCCCACATAGGGCACGCCGACCATTTCCAGGATGCCCGGTACATGCGTATAGCGGGCCTGCCCCTGAATGCCATAAGACAGGTTGAAGGCCATGCCCGGGCGCTCGCCCTTCAGCGCCCGCGGCATGAATTCCTCCAGATTGTCGATGAGGTCCTTGTCACCCTCCAGCGCGATGGCCTGGTGACCGGCCTTCTTCAGCGCATTGACGATGCGGTTGATGGCCTTGATGCCGTATTTCTCGCGGTTCGGCTGACCGAAGAGATTGATGACTTTCTGCGACTCTCGGTTGTAGATGACGGCGACCTTCATGGGGCCTCGCGGTTGGGTGGGTGGCGCGCCCGCGAACGGAACGCTTGCGCGCGAGCATACACCCTCGCCCGGCGAGGTACAGGCGCCGGCAAATCCGGGTTTGGCAGGGGACGGCGTGCTGCGCGGGCCAGGCAGTTCGCCAAGCGCGACCTGATGGCACAGAGCACCGGTTAGGCGTGACACCGCGGGCGCGGTGTCACGAGATGGAGCGGTGGATCAGTTGGCGCTGCTCCCCGCCGCCGGCTCCTCAGCGAGCTTGGCCGCGGGCGCCGGCTCGGCCGCGGCCGCGGCTGCCTGCTGGTCGGGCTGGTGGGCACCGGCCCGCAGGGGTTGGCCCGGCCCCGGCCCCCACGCGCAACTCTCTTCGCCCATGGG
>NZ_JAIFKJ010000474.1 GCF_019695415.1 Thiohalocapsa sp. | reverse complement strand
TGCAGTCGTGCCCGACGTGGCTGTAAGCCATGAAGAAGTTGCGGCTGCCGATGCGGGTGCCGGTGGCGTACTTGACGCCGTGGCTGATATTGACGCCCTCGCGAAACTGGTTGTTGTCGCCGATAGTGAGCGGCTTAGCCTGCTCTGCCGTGTAGCCGAGGTCCTGCGGCTCCGACCCGAGGGTGACGCCGTGACAGATCCGATTGTTGCGACCGAGCCGCGTATGGCCGTAGACCCGTGCGCAGCTCTCGACGAGGCAGCCCTCGCCCAGCACTGCGCCGGACTCGATGATGGAGTAGGCACCCACCGACACACTCGGGTGCAGCTCGGCGCCGGACTCGATGATGGCGGTGGGATGAATCATCAGTGATCAGGGGCGAGGAGCGAGGGGCGAGGGGGATAGAGCGCCGCGCTTCTTCCTCGCTACTCGCCCCTCGCAACTCGCAACTTCCTCAATGACGAAAATGGCGCATGCCCGTGAACACCATCGCCATGCCGTGCTCGTCGGCGGCGGCGATGACCTCGTCATCGCGCATAGAACCGCCGGGCTGGATGACGGCGGCGATGCCGTTGGCGGCAGCCTGGTCGATGCCATCGCGGAACGGGAAGAAGGCGTCGGAGGCCATGACGGCGTCCTGTACGGCGAGCCCCGCCTGCTCGGCCTTGATGCTCGCGATGCGCGCCGAGTTGACCCGGCTCATCTGCCCGGCGCCGATGCCGATAGTCTGGCTCTCACGGGCGTAGACGATGGCGTTGGACTTGACGAACTTGGCCACCCGCCAGCCGAACAGCAGGTCGCCCATCTCCGTCTCAGACGGGGCCCGGCGGCTGACGACTTTGAGCTCGCCCGTGAGCGCCAGGTCGGCGTCCTGCACTAACAGGCCGCCGCCCACACGCTTGAAATCCATATAGGGAGCCGGTTTGGCATCCCAGCCGCCGCAGGCCAGCAGGCGCACGTTCTTTTTGGCCGCCACGGCTGCCGCGGCCTGGGCGGTCACCGTCGGCGCGATGATCACCTCCACGAATTGGCGGTCCACAATAGCCTCCGCCGTTTCCGCATCCAGTTCGCCGTTGAAGGCGATGATGCCGCCGAAGGCAGACTCGGGGTCCGTGGCGAAGGCGCGCTCATAGGCGTGCTTCAGGCTATCGCCGTAGGCGACGCCGCAGGGATTGGCGTGCTTGACGATGACGCAGGCGGGGCCGTCGGCGAACTGCTTGACGCATTCCAGCGCCGCATCGGTGTCGGCGATGTTGTTGTAGCTGAGTGCCTTGCCCTGTAGCTGTTCGGCGCCGGCGATGCAGGCCTCGGGCAGGTCGCGGGCGACGTAGAAGGCGGCGTTCTGGTGCGGGTTCTCGCCGTAGCGCATGGCCTGGCGCTTGCGGAACTGGACGTTGAAGGTGCGGGGAAGGCCCTCTGGCTTGCCGTCCGTGTCCTCAAGGACAGCGCCCAGGTAATTGGCGATCGCGTCATCGTAGGCGGCCGTGTGCTCAAAGGCCTTCACGGCGAGGTCTAAGCGCGTGGCATCGCTGACGGCACCGTCTTGATCGGCCATTTCGTCCAGCACGCGGCCATAATCGGCGGCGTCCACCACCACGGTGACGGCGGCGTGGTTCTTGGCCGCCGCGCGCAGCAGCGTCGGGCCGCCGATGTCGATGTTCTCGATGGCAGTGGCGAGGTCGCACTCCGGCTTGGCGACCGTCGCCTCGAACGGGTAAAGGTTCACCACCACGAGGTCGATAGGCTTGATCTCGTTCTCGTGCATGACGCCGTCGTCGACGCCGCGGCGGCCGAGGATGCCGCCGTGGATCCGCGGGTGCAGCGTCTTGACCCGTCCGCCCATGATCTCCGGAAAGCCCGTGTGGTCCGAGACTTCTTTGACCGGCACGTCCGCGTCAGTGAGGAGCCGCGACGTGCCGCCCGTGGAGAGGATTTCGACGCCCCGCTCGGCCAGGGCCCGGGCGAAATCGGCGAGACCTGTCTTGTCGGACACACTGATCAGGGCGCGGCGGATGGGGTGCATGGAGTGCCTCGCGGATGCTCGGGTGAAAGCCATCGGCGGTGTTGTTGGGCCCGTTGCCGAGCGGGGCCGGCGCACGGTTGTGCCGTCCGCACTGGGGGCGACGGATGACGACCGGATTATGCCACTGCGGCGAGGGCGGCGCAGATGAGGCGCGAATCCATGGCGTCGAGGCGGCTCGTGGGCGCGTCGTCTAATCGGGTGTTGCGCCGCATCAGGCTTCCGGTGCGCCGTCGGCCGCCGCATAGGCGGCGAGCTTTTTGCGCAGTGTACTGCGGCTGATACCGAGCATACGGGCAGCGACGGACTGGTTATTGGCTGCGGCGTCGAGCACTGTCTCGATGAGCGGGCGCTCCACCTCGTCCATCACGAAGCGGTGCAGACCCTCCACCTCCTGTCCAGCCATGTTGCGCAGGTAGGTGTGCACGGCGGCCCTTACGCACTCACGAAGCGGCTCTCCTCGGTCCATCTGTACGACGGTCAAACCTTGCCAGTTGGCGTGTTGGTCTTCGTCTCGTTGCTCCGGTCGGGGCGCAGCCTTGGCCGCTGTCGCGCTCGTCATGCCGCATCCTCCAGGTCGATGGTCCGTTCCAACACGGCGCGGACCTGTTTGGCTTGTTGTTGTGGTGTCTCGGCCCGGTTGATCCGGGTCAGGTCGATAGCAGCCGGACCGCCAGGGTCCAGGCTGGACTGACTGGTGGCCACGGGAGTCGGGCGACCACGCAGATACCATCCGATGTGCTTGCGGGCGATTCGCACGCCGCGCTCGGCGCCGTAGAAGCCATACAGCTCGTCCAGGTGAGCGAGCAGGGTGTCACGAATCCAGTCCGCGGTGGGCGGCGGCAGCCGCTTGCCGGTGGCCAGGTAGTGGTCGATCTCTCGAAATACCCAGGGACGCCCCTGGGCCGCGCGGCCAATCATGATGGCATCGGCACCCGTGTAAGCGAGCACCTCTCGCGCGCGCTCTGGGCTGTCGATGTCGCCGTTGGCCACCAGCGGAAAGTCCGGGGGTAGCACCGGTCCTGCCCGCAAAGCGCGCAGGCTGTCGAGCTCTGCGCGCCCGCTATAGCCGCAGGCACGGGTGCGGCCGTGCACCGTCAACAAGGCGATACCCGACTCCCGTGCGATGCGGGCGATGCGGGCCAGGTTGCGGCTCTCCGGCGACCATCCGGTGCGGGTCTTGAGGGTCACGGGTACCGCCACGGCGGCCACCACGGCCTCCAGGATGCGCGCCACCAGTGGCTCGTCGCGCAGCAGTGCCGAGCCGGCGGCAGCGCTGCAGACCTTCTTGGCAGGGCAGCCGAGGTTGATGTCGATGATCTGCGCACCGCTGTCCACGTTGCGGCGTGCGGCTTCGGCCATCCAGCGTGGATCGGCGCCCGCGATCTGCACGGCGATGGGACCGGGCTCGCCGCGATGGTCCGCGCGCTCGCGGCTCTTGCGTGTATCGGCTAGCGCCGGGTTCGCGGAGAGCATCTCGGATATCGCAAGGCCGGCACCGAGGCGTCGGCAGAGGCTGCGGAACGGCCTGTCCGTCACACCGGCCATGGGCGCCAGTATCAACCGGTTGCGGAGGCTTATGCCGCCGATGCAAAGCCCAGCGTCAGCTGCCGGTCCCGGGGGGCAGGGCGTGCCCGTCCACGCGGATGCCCCGCTGTGGGGCGACTGGGCGGATTTGCTGGTACTGCCGTTGACCTTGAGGCGCGTTGGCATGCGGGCATTGGGCTCCGGGAGGCGGCGACGGAGCCCTGGATTCTAGCCAAGATCAGTCCGGGCAGCAGTCTCCGCGACGCATGCTGATGAAGGGGATAGGCTTACAAGGACACGGCCACGGACCGGTCGCCTCGGCCTGGCTGCGGTCTTTGCAGCGCGCTCTGCGCGAAGCGCGAGGGCGCATCGACATAAAGTGTATTCAGCTGCGGCTGCTGAGGCGGCGGCCGGTGAGCAACGCCCATTCTTCCCGTGTCTCGGCCGGCTCCACGGCGAAATGCGTCGCATAGCCGTCTGCCACCTGCGGCGCTTGCCGGGCGAGGATGCCGGAGAGGCCGAGCAGCGCGCCCGGTGCGGCGAGTGCGGCGAGTGTGGGGGCCAGCTCCAAGAGCGGCCCCGCGAGGATGTTGGCCACCACAATGTCCGCTTGCGTGTCTGGAACCTGCTCGGGTCGGGCCACAGCGAGCTGCCCCAGCACACCGTTGCCAATGGCATTGTCGACGGTGGCGTCCAGCGCCTGGGGGTCGTGGTCCACCGCCAGTGCGGACGCGGCGCCGAGCTTCAACGCTGCCAAGGCCAGAATGCCGGACCCGCAGCCGTAATCCACCACTCGCTTGCCTCTTAGGTCGAGCCCGTCCAGCCAGGTGAGGCAAAGCGCCGTTGTGGGGTGGTGTCCGGTGCCGAAGGCAAGGCCGGGGTCCAGGTCCACAACCACGCCGGGCCAGTCCGGGCCGTTGGCGCCGGCCGGTCGCTCACCGCGCGGGCAGACCCACAGACGTTCGCCGAAGCGGGTGGGGCAGAACTCGTCCAGCCAGACGCGCTCCCAGGGGCGATCCTCCAGGCCAGCGATGCTCGGTGGCGATAGTGCGAGGTGGCCCAGCGCTTCGGCGGCTTGGCGGGCTGCGGCCTCGCCGGCGGCGTCATCGTCGAAGAGTGCGGTCATGCGAAGTCGGCGCCACAGCGGCTGCGTGGCCGGTGCGGGCTCCCAGACGCCGCCCGCGGCCGGGTCCACCGGGCCTGTGCCGGGCTCGTCCGCGGCATCGTCCATGGTCACTGCGAGCGCGCCGGCGTCCTCCAGCGCCCCCTCCACTTGCTCGGCGTAATCGCGGTCGATGATGAGGGAGAGTTGGAGCCAGGGCATTTGGGAGGGGATAGGGGCTGGGATCGAGTTTCGAGTATCGAGTTTTGAGGGGCGAGGGGCGAGGGGCAAGTCAGGGTCT
>NZ_JAIFKJ010000530.1 GCF_019695415.1 Thiohalocapsa sp. | reverse complement strand
ATATTCATGCCGACCGCATCCTGATCCTGGACTTCGGCTCCCAGTACACGCAGCTCATCGCCCGGCGGGTGCGAGAATCCGGCGTGTACTGCGAGCTGCATCCCTGGGACCTAGATGCAGACGCGATCCGGGCCTTCGCCCCCAGCGGCATCATCCTCTCCGGCGGGCACCAGTCAGTGCATGTGGACGAGACCCCGCGCGCCGACCCCCTGGTGTTCGACCTCGGCGTGCCCGTGCTCGGCATCTGTTACGGCATGCAGACCATGGCGGCGCAGCTCGGCGGCAGTGTTGCAGCAGCACTGGAGCGTGAATACGGCTATGCGCAGGTGCGCGCTCGTGGCCATTCCCGGCTGCTGCGAGACATCGAAGACCACACCACGCCCGAGGGCTATGGCCTCCTGGATGTGTGGATGAGCCATGCCGACCGGGTGGAGTCCCTGCCGCCCGGCTTCAGCGTCATTGCCCAGACCGCCAATGCCCCGCTCGCCGGCATCGCCGACGAGTCCCGCGACTTCTACGGGGTGCAGTTCCACCCGGAGGTCACACACACCCGCCAGGGGCAGCGCATCATCGCCCGCTTCTGCCACGAGATCTGCGGCTGCGGCAACCTCTGGACGCCATCCAATATCATCGACGACGCCATCGCCGCCGTTCGTGAGCAGGTGGGCAGCGACCACGTGCTGCTCGGCCTCTCCGGCGGCGTGGACTCCTCCGTGGTGGGCGCGCTGTTGCACCGCGCTGTCGGTGACCAGCTTACCTGCGTCTTCGTGGACAACGGCTTGCTGCGGCTCGGCGAGGCCGATCAGGTGATGGCCACCTTTGCCCGACACATGGGGGTGCGCGTCATTCGCGTAGATGCGGAAGCAATGTTCCTCGACCGGCTCGCCGGCGTCGAAGACCCGGAGCAGAAGCGAAAGATCATCGGCAACACCTTCATCGAGGTGTTCGACGCCGAGGCCGCCAAGCTCGAGGGCGTCAGATGGCTGGCCCAGGGCACCATCTACCCGGATGTCATCGAATCCGCCGGCGCGAAGACCGGCAAGGCCAAGGTCATCAAGTCCCATCACAACGTCGGCGGCCTGCCGGAGACGATGAATCTCGGGCTGGTGGAGCCCCTAAGGGAGCTGTTCAAAGACGAGGTGCGCAAGCTCGGCCTGGAGCTCGGGCTGCCGGCGGAAATGGTGCAGCGACATCCCTTCCCCGGCCCGGGTCTGGGCGTGCGCATCCTCGGTGAGGTGCACAAGGACTACGCCGACACCCTGCGCCATGCCGATCACATCTTCATCGAGGAGCTGCGCGGCGCCGGCCTCTACGACCAGGTCTCGCAGGCGTTCGCGGTGTTCCTGCCGGTGCGCTCGGTGGGTGTCGTCGGCGACAACCGCCAATACGCCCACGTCATCGCGCTGCGGGCGGTGGAAACCGTCGACTTCATGACCGCCCGCTGGGCCCACCTTCCCTACGACTTCCTCGACCACGTGAGCCGGCGCATCGTCAACGAGGTGGACGGCGTCTCCCGCGTCGTCTACGACATCACCGGCAAGCCCCCCGGCACCATCGAGTGGGAGTGAGCCGCGCAGGCAGCGAAGCAGTGCCGAGCCGCGCATCCGCAGAACAGGATCAGGCGTGGATGCAGCAAGCCCTGCGGCTGGCGGCAATGGCCGCAGCGGAAGACGAGGTGCCGGTGGGTGCTGTGGTCGTGCGCGATGGCGAGGTGCTGGGCGAGGGCTGGAACCGCCCCATCGCCGCGCATGACCCGACAGCCCATGCCGAGATCCAGGCCCTGCGGGCCGCGGCCGTCCGGGTGGGCAACTATCGGCTCACCGGAGCCGAGCTCTACGTGACCCTAGAGCCCTGCCCCATGTGCGCCGGCGCCATCGTCCACGCCCGCATCGCGCGGGTCATCTACGGTGCCCCGGACCCCAAGGGCGGCGCCTGCGGCAGCGTCTTCGACCTGCTGCCCTCGGACGACCGCTTCAACCATCGCACCGCCTGCGAAGGCGGCGTACTGGCGGCTGAGTCCGGTGACCTGCTGCGCGCATTCTTCGCTGCCCGTAGGAAGAGGCCCGCACCGTAACGAGGTCGTTGGTCGGCACCCATGCATCAGACCGACGAGCGACCGCGTAGCCGTCACGACGTCGGTTTGTCTTCGGTCAAATCTGACGGGCGCAGGCCGAGGTGGGAGCTCCCACGCCGCCGGCAACAACTGTCCCCCAGCCCTCAGCCCTTAGCCCTTAGCCCTGCCGCCGTCTGCGGCTGTCTGCGCACCTTCATCGACCGCCGCGTCGCGCGGCGTCCGTTGAGTCATCGAGCCGCAGCCGCACCTTGACGATGCCAAGGTCGTCGGGGTCGCGATGCTTCGTAAAGCCGAAGACCTCACAGAGCTTCAGCATGGTACGGTTGTCGCGCAGCACGTCGCCGGTGATCTCGCCGACACCGCGGCTGCGCGCATAGTCGATGACGCGGCGCATGAGCAAGACGCCTAGGCCCATACCGGCCATGTCGTGGCGCACGAGCACGGCGTACTCGGCACGTCGGCGGTCCGGTGTGACGGACAGGTTGGCGACGGCGTAGATGGGCGTGCGCCCGGCGCTGCCGGGCTCCGTCAGCACCAAGGCCATCTCGCGGTCGTAGTCCAGCTGCGTGAAGCGCGCGGCGGCCACGTGGTCCAGGGTGCGCATGGGCGCGAAGAACCGCAGCCGGGCCTCCTCCGGCGTAAGCCCGGCGACGGCCTCTTGCAGCGCGGGCTCGTCCTCCGGACGGATTGGCCGCAATAACAGCCGGCGGCCGTCGCCCAGGGTGATGGTCTCCTCCAGGGCCTTGGGATACGGGCGGATCGCGAGGCGCTCGCCGGGATCGTCTGTGCAGGCGCTCAAGTCCACGCGAATCCGGGCGTCGAGCGCGAGGACACCGCCGGCGTCCGTCAGCAGCGGATTGATGTCCAGCTCCAGCACCTCGGCGAAGTCACACACCAGCTGCGACACCCGCATCAGCGCCAGGGCCACCGCATCCAGATCGGCCGCGGGCTCGCCGCCGGCGCCTGAGAGCACCCGGTGGATGCGGGTCCGCGCGATGAGCTCGCGGGCCAGGCGCAGATTGAGCGGCGGCAGACCAATGGCCTTGTCGTCGATCGCTTCGACGGCGCTGCCGCCGTGGCCCACCAAGAGCACCGGGCCGAACTGGGTATCGTCAGCCACGCCGACGATGAGCTCATGGGCGTCGCGCCGGCGCACCATGGGCTGCACGCTGAAGCCAGTGAGCTCGGCATCGGGTCGGCTCGCCGCGAGCCGCTTCGCCATCAGCGCCGCTGCCTGCCCCACCTCCGCCGCGGTCGTCAGGTCCAGCGCCACGGCACCGGCGGCGCGCTTGTGCAGGACGTCCGGCGAGATCAGCTTCACCACCCAGGGGCCAGAGGCCATATCGGCCGCTATGGCTACGGCCTCCGCCGGCGTCTGCGCCTGCCGGGTGGGCACCACCGGGATGCCGTAGGCGGTGAGCACCTGCTTGGACTCCACCTCTGTCAGCCAGCCGCCACGGCGGGCCAGTGCGTCGGCGTCTAGGCCCGCGAGCAGCGCGCGCACCCGGGGCGCATCCGTAGTGAAATCCTCGGGCGGCGACGGCGGCGTTTCCATCAGCAGCCGCTGGCGTTCGCGATAACGCACCAGGTACATGAAGGCGCGCACCGCCTGCTCCGGCGTGTCGTAGGTCGGGATTCTGTGCGTTGCGAAGGCTTCTCGGGCACCGGCCATCGCCGCCTCCCCCACCCAGCTGGTGAGCAGCTGCGGTCCCTTATCCGCAGCCACCACCGCGGCTGCCGTGTCCTCTGGTGACGCGACAGCGGTCGGACAGTGCAGCACCAGCAGCCCGTCGACGTCCGGCACGGTCGAGAGTGCGTCCAATGCCGCGGCGTAGCGCGCGCCGTCGGCATCGCCGATGATGTCCACCGGGTTGGCGCGGGACCAGGTGGCCGGCAGAACGGCATCCAGCGCCCTGATGGTCGTCTCAGGCAGCACCGCGAGGCGGCCGCCCTGCTCGATGAGCTCATCGGTGGCGAGCACGGCGATCCCGCCGCCGTTGCTCAGGATCAGCAGCCGGTCGCCGCGGGGCGGCTTCGCAAGCGCCAGGACCTCCGCCGCATCGAACAGCTCCGTCAGCCCCCGCACCCGCAGCACGCCGGCCCGGCGGAAGGCGGCATCGTAGACGGCATCCGACCCTGCCAGTGCACCCGTGTGCGACGCCACCGCTCGCGCGCCCTCCGGGTGTCGGCCCGCCTTGACCACGATGATGGGCTTCATGCGCGCCGCCGCTCGCGCCGCGGACAGGAAGCGGCGGGCGTCGCGAATGGCCTCGACGTAGAGCAGTATGCCTCGGGTGGCGGGGTCGCCCGCCAGGTGGTCCAGCACGTCGCCGAAGCCCACGTCGGCCATGTCGCCTAGGGACACCAGGTGCGAGAAGCCGATGCCGCGGGTTGCCGCCCAGTCGATGACCGCCGTGAGGATGGCGCCGGACTGGGCGACGAAGGCGAGCCTGCCCGCCGCCGGCATGCGGTGTGCGAAGCTGGCATTGAGACCGCAGCCGGGGACGATGACGCCGAGGCAGTTGGGCCCCAGCAGCCGCAGCCCATGCCTGGCGGCCGCCGCCTGCACCGACCGCTGCAAGGCCGCGCCGCGGTCCGCAAGCTCGCCGAACCCCGCCGTGATGACCACCGCCGCTCGGGCGCCGCGTGCACCCAGGGCCTCGAGAACCTCCGGCACCGCCGCCGGCGGGGTGCAGACCACGCCGAGGTCGGGCGCCTCCGGCAGGCACGCGCCATCTGCGAAGCAGGGCTCGCCCCAGAGCCGCCGAGGATGTGGTCTCACCGGCAGTAATCGGCCCATGAAACCGGCGCCTGTAAGGTTGGGTAGACGGGTCGCACCGACGGAGCCCACGCGCACCCCGGCCACCCACGCGGGG